>NZ_JANTPT010000002.1 GCF_024753565.1 Mechercharimyces sp. CAU 1602
GCCGTGTCTCAGTCCCAGTGTGGCCGGTCACCCTCTCAGGTCGGCTACGCATCGTCGCCTTGGTGAGCCGTTACCTCACCAACTAGCTAATGCGCCGCGGGCCCATCTGTAAGTGAAGGCACATGTCCTTCTTTTACTTTCTCTTCAAGTGAAGAAAAAGATTATCCGGTATTAGCCCCGGTTTCCCGGAGTTATCCCGATCTTACAGGCAGGTTACCCACGTGTTACTCACCCGTCCGCCGCTGAGTCCACACCCGAAGGTGTTTCCTCCGCTCGACTTGCATGTATTAGGCACGCCGCCAGCGTTCGTCCTGAGCCAGGATCAAACTCTCCATAAAAGAATTTGATTGCTCAAATTTCACTGACTTGGGTCTATCTTTCGCTCTTCAGTTTTCAAGGAACGTTTTCTTCTTTTTTCCTCACCGCTCTTTCGCGGCGACAAGATCTATCTTACCATAGCAATCTCGCTTACGTCAAGAAGTTTTTATCGCGTTTGTCGCTCTGAAATGACTTGCGCTCATTGTTTGTGTCGTCTATTGTAACGACAAGAAACATATTAGCATGCAATAAAAAGCTTGTCAATACTCTATATCTATTTAAGCAGCGTAACCTTTTCAACCCCTAGCACCTGCCCATGATAATTGCGTTCCATCAGAAGCATAATAGGTGGGAGACTTTAAAGCAAAGCACAGATACCACATTCCATTTCCGCTCCCTATACGTTAAAATAATGACGATACGAGATAAAGGAGGAATGTTCAAGTGATCCCTTACAAACATGATCCATGGACAAACTTTAGTGTAGAAGAAAATCGGCGGGCTTATGAAGCCGCTCTTAAGAAAGTTGAAGCAGAGCTAGGTGGGGACTTTGACCTAATCGTAGATGGAAAGCGAATCAAAACTGACGATAAGATAACTTCTTACAACCCCTCTAACAAAGAGCAAGTGATTGGAACCGTTTCCAAAGCAAAAAGAGAACACGCAGAGGAAGCAATGCAAGCAGCCTGGACTGCTTTTGAAGAATGGCGCAAGTGGTCCCCAAAAGCACGTGCAGAGATCCTTTTTAGAGCCTCTGCTATCGTAAAGCGCCGCCGCCATGAATTCTCTGCCCTTATGACATTGGAAGCTGGAAAGTCATGGGTAGAAGCTGATGGAGATACCTCAGAAGCGATTGATTTCATGGAGTTTTATGGCCGTCAAATGATCCAGCTTGCACAAGGGAAACCATGTAATTCTTCTGAGTTTCAACATAATGAATATAACTACCAACCAGTCGGTGTAGGCTTCGCTGTTCCACCTTGGAATTTCCCATTTGCTATCATGTGTGGAATTACAGTATCCGCACTTGTTACTGGTAATGCCGTACTCTTAAAGCCATCTAGCAACACACCTATTATTGCAGCTAAATTTGTAGAAGTACTAGAAGAGGCTGGTTTACCTAAAGGTGTACTTAACTTTATCCCCGGCAGTGGCTCTGAAATCGGAGACTACATCGTAGATCATCCAAAACTGAGCTTTGTAAGCTTTACCGGTTCACGTGAAGTGGGTTGTCGTATTTATGAGCGTGCCGCAAAAGTACAAGAAGGGCAACAGTGGCTTAAACGAGTTGTCGCTGAAATGGGCGGAAAAGATACGATCATTGTTGATCGTGACGCTGATTTGGAGCTAGCAGCCCAATCCATCGTTAAATCTGCTTTCGGATATTCGGGGCAAAAGTGTTCTGCCTGCTCGCGTGCCATTGTGCATCAAGATGTGTATGAGCAAGTATTAGAACGCACCATTGAGTTGACAAAAGAGTTACCTGTTGGTAACCCTACTGATGTTCATACCTTCGTCGGACCCGTCATCGACGCTGGACAATTCCGTTCTATCAGTGAATATATTGAGATCGGAAAACAGGAAGGTTCCTTGCGCCTCGGGGGTGAAGCAGATGACTCCACAGGTTACTTTATTCAACCGACCATTATTGCTGATCTTGATCCAAACTCCCGTATAATGCAGGAAGAAATCTTTGGGCCTGTACTTGGATTCTCCAAAGCGAAAGACTTTGAAGAACTATTGGAGATTGCTAACAACACCGATTATGCCCTTACAGGTGCTATCATTTCCAACAATCGCGAACACCTGGAACGCGCCCGTCGCGACTTCCAAGTAGGAAATCTCTACCTGAACCGTGGCTGTACTGGTTCAATCGTTGGTGAGCAACCATTCGGTGGCTTTAAGATGTCAGGTACTGATGCAAAAGCTGGTGGTCCAGACTACCTAAGAAACTTCCTCCATGCGAAAACCGTATCAGAAGCTTTCTAACTCCGTTTCCTAGATACTAATCCTCACATAAATAAAGGCTGACCCAAAGCGAGAGAGCTATATGGGGTCAGCCTTTACCTTTACTCCCATTTTCAATTATTAAAACGGCAAATCGATTAACATCCATTTGGTTTTCTCAGATGCCTTTGCACTCAAGTTTTCAACTTCTGTCATCCTTGCCGAATCTCTTTTAGTTAATATGGTGCTACCATTAACCTCAATACGTCCTTCAATAACAAATAGGAACAAACGTCTGCCTGCCGATTGTGTAAAGGTAATTTCCATCCCACGCTCCAGTTCTGACAGATAGATCGTCAGATCTTGGTTGATATGAGCCACACCTGGCTCCGCCGGATTTTTCGCTACGATGGGTAACAATCGATTTTTCATCTTACTCTGATCATATTCTACCTGTTCATAAGAAGGGGTTAGCCCATTTTGATCAGGAAAGAACCACATCTGGAATAAGTGCACCTCTTCCTCCGTCGACGGATTCATCTCTGAATGAAAAATACCTGTACCGGCACTCATTCGTTGAACTCCACCCACAGAAGTGATGGAGGAATGACCATCGCTATCTTCATGTTTCAACGATCCCTGTAACAAGATCGAGACAATCTCCATCTCCTGATGAGGGTGAGTGCCAAACCCTCTCCCCGGTTTGATTACATCATCATTCAAGACTCGAAGCGGACCAAAACTCACGTTTTTTGGATCATGATAGTCGCCAAAGGAAAAGCTGAAGTAGCTTTGTAGCCACCCATGATCCACCTTGTGTCTCGACTGGGCTGAACGTTTTTCGATCATCTTTTACATCCTCCTCACCCTATTTATCTTTAATTAAAGATAAATGGGTAAAAAATTTTAGATTTGTTCTGAACGATAACCAATATTTTTAAGGAGATTAATCATGGTCTCTTTTTCTGCTGTCGACAAATCCACAAAGATTTTCTCAATCAAAGCTTGATGCTGGGGGAAAATCTCCCGCATCACTTCTTTACCCCTGTCTGTAATCGAAGCGTAGGTGACACGCCTGTCTTTAGGACAAGAAACGCGCTCCAGTAAGCCTTTTTTCTCTAACTTATCTACCACATAAGTCATCGTACCACTAGAGATAAGAATTTGCCCGCCAATTTTTTGGATAGGTTGATCTCCTTTATGGTACAACAATTCTAAAACGGCAAACTCAGTCATATTAAAACCATGGGAGCGTATATCTTCGGCCACCCTCTGCTCAAGTGCACGCTGGGAGCGAAAGAGTACAACAAAGAGCTTTAAAGCGATCTCACCCTCTGCTTCATTCATATCCACTACCTTATCTCTTACGAGCTCCTGCTCAGCTAACTCTTCCTGCTTCTTAATCTCTTTATTCATTGGCAGCACCTTCACCATCTATTATCTTTAATTCAAGATAATTATACTCCCCTCCATATCCCTTGTCAAGGTTAGAAGAAATAGCATAGAGCTCCGCTCCAACTATAGAAGAGTATATGATAGAGAATCATTATCGTTTGGGAAAGCACCCCGTGATTTCTCCCCCATTACGATGAAATCACATTCATGAATGAATCCGAACAATAATTTTCCCTCTTGCCCTCCCCGTCTTACTTAAATCGAATGCTTGATTAATATCCTCCAGAGTAAATACATGTTCAATCAATGTTTTCACATGCCCTTGACTCATTAGATTGCTGATCTCCATTAACTGTTTTACTCCACGTGTTGGGATAAAGATAACCGTTGCTCTTTTCCTTTGGCGCAACATATATCCTTTTAGTTTCCCTATAAAATGGCGAAGTGTTGTGACCGGGGTGACGTACAAGCCTGCTTGGGTAAGAAGAGGGAAATATTCTTTATATTCATTGGTTGCTACCGTATCTAAGATGAGATCAAACTTACTAAATAACCTGCGGTCAATGACGCGATCTTGACGGTAATCAATGACATGATCTGCACCTAAATTTTTTACAAGCTCAACATTGTTCGTACTACAAACACCCGTAACCTCCGCTCCTAAAGCTTTGGCCATCTGTACCGCATACGTCCCAATTCCTCCGGATGCACCAATAATGAGTACTTTTTGTCCTGGTTGTACATTACCGTAAGTAGTAAGTCCATGCCATGCTGTAATTCCCGCGGTAGGTACTCCAGCAGCTTCTTCGAAAGATACTTCATCTGGTTTTTTCACTACATTCTTCTCGTGAACAGTAAGGTATTCACTCGCACATCCGCTCCCAGGTCCCCTCAGCGCAAAGACAGCGTCTCCAGGTTGAAGAAGGGTCACCTTCTCTCCTACCTCATCCACTACGCCACTAAAGTCGGACCCAACACGATAAGGGAGACCTAGCTTGGACATGGTTTTTTCCATTTTCCAATCTGCTGGGTTCACACTAGTCGCGTATACTTTAACCAATACTTCGTTTGATTTTGGCCTTGGCTTTGGCTTTTCCCCCACAACCAACGATTTGTTCTTATCCAAAAAAGCAGCTTTCACGCAAGCACACCTCACTTCAATTTTGTTGTTATATATAAACACATCTACTAATAGGGTGAATAATTACACGTCACATTCCTTTGAAACCAATGCATCTGCGATTAACTGCATATTGGTGGACACACGTTCACGGGACAGCCAATAATATACTTCTTGACCCACCTTCTTGCTATCCACAATTTGAGCATCTCTTAAAATCTTAAGATGATGAGAGATCGAAGGTCTAGTAATATCGAAGTGACTTGCAATATCAGTCACATTTGATTTGCCGTTATTGCCTAAAATAAAGGTGATCTGTATTCGAATAGGATCTCCTAAGGCTGTGAAGAACTTTGTTATACTTTCAAAATCATTTACATCGATATGAGATTTGCCCATGTTTGCCCTCCTATTCATGTAGATATGTTTAAACTTACTTACGTAAGTATACCACCCATCTTTTTGTTTGCCAAGGTAAAAAAATAAGGTACTCTCCTCATAGAGGAGAGTACCGTTTAGACCTCTTAAAAATATTGAAACATCGGTGCGTTTGGCTCCTGTCTATTCCCTACTTGTTCTACCCATTCTCTCCCTATTTGTGAAAGTGAGACACCCAATCCCTTCTGCAATGCTTCTTCTGTCCTCTCATTGGTTTCCGGTAATTTATTGGCTGCATCCTGATCGACCAAAGGATACAACTTTAAATAAGTAAATACTTCTTGAAGTTTCTTCTCACCGAAACGTTCAACAAGATAGCGATAAAAGTCATAACAATGAGCATAGTATGCTCTCGCATCTGCTGAGCCGAGTAACTCTAACTGCTGTTCCTTTAACTTCTCCCATGTGTACTGCGACTCTTCTAGTACTGGGTGCTCGCTTTTCATTCCTGGAAGAAGATGTGCTTCATAATATTCTGCCGCCCCCTCCTGCAACCAATAAGATGCATTGTCCGTAGTGAGATCACTTAATACTTTATGGGTAATTTCATGAACAATACCCGCCGAAAAGGAGCGCGTATCCCCTTTTTGACCAACAAACTTAATTGACTGACCAAATTCGTTCCAACCCGCCGCCCACTCTGGTAGGGATAGCTTTACCGATTGCCGGAAAAGGATATCATCATGGTAAAGCTTAATCTCAGTTTTTTCTGTCTGCTCCCAACCAAACTTTTGCGCAAAGGCTTCAAACGCTTTGTTAGCCGCATCAAGTGCGACCGCCGCTTGTTCCTTAAGATCGGGATGGCTGTAATGAACGACGACGGATCCTTCCGCCATATGCTGAAAAGGAATATCTGACTCGTACCAATTCCCTTCCACATTTTTAAAAAGTAATGGAATCTTGAGAGTATGTATCTTACCATTACTTTGATACTCCTGTTTAATTAGCGTATGTAGTTGTAGGTTATCTCCAGGAATGATCGAAAGCAGTTCCAAATGATACGTTCCTGGATCCACGGTTAAGATCGCATCTTGAAACCACCGTTTCTGCTCTTGCAAATATGTTTTATTTTCAGGATCAATAACCTGTTTAAATCTCTGAAAACTCCGCTCATTTATCCCGTGTTCCTTCTCTTGTAATAAGTTTTCGATTTCCAAACGAACATGTTCCATCTCTTCAGCGGAGGCGAACACCGATGATGAGTCCAAAGTAATCTGCATCACTAACGTCAGGATTAATAAGAGCAAAGAGAATCCTTTCAACCAAGACAATCTACTCAAGTTCAATCCCTCCAATCTTTACCCATAGCTTGTGACAGAAAAACCCCATTCATACCTTCTCATAGAAAATAGACCTGCATATAGCCTGCAGGCCAAAACCATTCGTCTCTCTATTTTTAATCAATTACTAGAATTACTATAAGCTGCCCCCAAACGCAAAACGAATAATAAACAATATCGCTAGGATATATAGAATTGGATGAACCCGTTTATATTGACCGACGAAAACTTTCGCTAGCGGATAAAAGATAAAACCAATGGCAATTCCAGTAGCAATACTAAAAGTCAGCGGCATCATTACGACAGTGAGAAAAGCTGGTATCGCTTCTGTTAAATCATTCCACTCAATATCTTTTAAGCTAGATGCCATCAAAACACCGACGATAATAAGGGCAGGTGAGGTGATGGCTGCAACTGAGGCGAACGTCTCCACTAATGGGAATATAAATAAAGCTAATAAAAACCAGGCTGCCGTAACAACGGCAGTCATGCCTGTACGTCCTCCACTTGCCACTCCTGCACTCGATTCAATATATGACGTAACCGTCGATGTACCCAAGGCAGCCCCCGACATGGTAGCGATTGAATCAGCAGTTAACGCTCGTCCTGCTCGTGGTAATTTGTTCTCTTTAAGTAGATTAGCCTGCTTCGAAACACCGACGAGAGTACCCGCTGTATCAAATAAATCAACGAAAAGAAAAGCAAATATAATTGAAAAAAGCCCCAGATCAAGCGCACCCATAATATCCATCTGTAATAACGTGGGCGTCACACTTGGTGGAAGAGACACAACCCCTTGGGGAGGTGGCACTACCCCTGTTATCATGCCTATTATAGCAGTGGTCACCATACCGATGAAGATAGCTCCCTTAACTCCTCTTATCATCAACAAAACGGTGATGACGAGCCCCAGTACCGTAAGCAACACCCCAGGTTCTGTAAGGGATGTGTTCATCTGTACCAATGTCGCTTCTGACGCAACCACAATCCCTGCATTTTTCAAACCTACAAATGCAATAAACAGACCAATCCCGGCAGAAACGGCACTTTTCAAACCTGCCGGAATCGTGTTAATGATCAATTCACGCAAACGAACCAGTGTTAAAAACAGAAATAAAATACCTGAAATAAAAACGGCTCCTAAAGCTACTTGCCAACTAACACCCATGCCCAATACTACTGTATAAGTAAAGTATGCGTTTAGCCCCATTCCCGGCGCTAAGGCAATCGGATAGTTAGCCAGAAGACCCATTAATAAAGTGCCCAATGCAGCTGCTAAAGCAGTAGCAACAAACACTGCACCAAAATCCATCCCTGCTTCTTTTCCTAATAAATAAGGATTTACCAATAAAATATATGCCATCGTAAAAAATATGGTGGTTCCTGCCAATATTTCCGTTCGTAATGTTGTCTGGTTTTCTGCAAACCTAAAGTAGTGACCAACTTTCCCCACAGTATTCCCTACCTTCTCATTCGAATGAGTGAAGCCTAGGTTCACAGCGGTAGTCACAATCACAGCAACCCACTTGTATATCTACTGGAATCAGTACCTAGTCTCTACAGTAGGCATGTCCACAATCATTCTTCTACGTACTTCCTAAAATCCAGAGGGATGGATAAGAAGTCTATGAGTTAACAACCCCTCGATTCTCACCCATTCCTCTTTCACGTACCCTTGCCGAAGTGAGTCGACCTCACGTATACGTTCTTATTCCCACTCGATCGTAGCAGGTGGTTTAGAAGTGATATCATATACCACGCGATTAACTCCATCAACTTCATTAATAATGCGAGTACTAATTTTCTCCAGTGTTTCATATGGAATTCGAGCCCAATCTGCCGTCATACCATCAATCGAAGTAACAGCACGAATACCAACAGTATACGCATACGTACGAGCATCACCCATTACGCCTACACTCTTAAAGTCAGGAAGGGCGGTAAAGTACTGCCAAATCTCTCGATCTAAACCTGCCAAGCGAATTTCCTCACGCAAAATAGCATCCGACTCACGCACGATCTCTAACTTCTCTTCACTTACTTCACCAATAACGCGAATACCAAGACCTGGTCCAGGGAAAGGTTGTCGCCACACAATTTCAGCGGGCATCCCTAACTCCTCTCCCACAGCGCGCACTTCATCTTTAAAAAGCGTATTAAGCGGTTCTACCAGGTCCATTTTCATATCTTCAGGTAGTCCACCTACATTATGATGTGATTTAATCGTTTGCGCGGTCGCCGTACCTGATTCGATAATATCGGTATACAGTGTCCCCTGTCCCAAGAGATCATGCTCACCCAGCTTTTCCGCCTCTTCTTCAAATACACGGATAAACTCATTTCCAATAATCTTCCGCTTTGCCTCTGGATCAGATACACCTCGCAATTTATCGAGAAAACGAGCCTGAGCATCCACTTTGATCACATTCATATGAAAATAATCGCAGAAGGTACTCATCACACTCTCCGCTTCTCCTTTACGTAACAAACCATGATCAACAAAAACACATGTGAGCTGATCACCCACTGCACGGTGTATCAGTGCCGCTACCACAGAAGAATCAACACCTCCGCTCAATGCACAAAGTACTTTGCGCTCCCCGATGGCATCTCGTAATTCTACAATGGTATCCTCCACAAAGTTTTCCATGCTCCACGTTCCTACACAATTGCATACATCGAAGAGGAAGCGACGCAACATCTCATTCCCATTTGCCGTATGACGTACTTCGGGATGAAATTGAACAGCGTACTGACGTTTTTGCGCATGGCTCATCGCAGCTACAGGGGCAGAAGGGGTACTTGCATCTACTTGGAAACCTGTTGGCGGTGCGGTAACCACATCACTGTGGCTCATCCACACCACTTGTTTTTCTGCCATACCTGCATACATCGTCGCAGATGAGGTTAGTTCAATCTCTGCTTTTCCATATTCTCGCTGGGAAGCACGGTCGATGGTCGCCCCGTAGTGCGCTCCCATCATCTGCATTCCGTAGCAGATCCCCAGAATAGGAATATCTAGATCAAAGATTGCTGGATCACAGCTGGGCGCATCTGGAGCATATACACTGTTAGGACCTCCTGAAAATATGATGCCCTGAGGTGCGAGTTGCCTTATTTCATCTGCACTCATTTGGTGAGAGACAAGCTCACTAAAAACTCCTAGTTCACGAATGCGTCGCGCGATCAACTGATTATACTGTCCACCAAAATCGAGTACGATAATACGTTCTTGGGGTTGGTCCATTTCTAAATCCCTTCCATTCTCTATGATCTAGATATTAAAAACGACCAGACCCCCAGACCGCTAGCGAGCGATACGGGAGTCCGGTCGGTGTTCATACTATCAAAAACACGATCGTCCCATATGCTCGTAGTCCGACCATTTACGGTAGTCGGGTAGAGACTTTCAGGCCATATTCCTGAAGATATACGAGCGAAACTTATATGATTGCTTACCATATGCTTACCATAACAGGTCTTCTAACAGCATCATATCAAAGGCATAGAGGCAGGGTCAAGGACGCAATTGCTGGAGAAGTTTTCTCCAAAGTAAGTCTACCTTTTTCCATAATGACTGCCCACTTCCCTCATCTTTACCATAGCGCGCCTGCTCGTAAATAGAAGTCAACTCTTCTAATTCTTTCGAGGGGGACGAATACCATTCTTTTTTCAATAGATATTCACGCACCGTCTGATCAGGTGAACGCACCCCTTTACGCCATGCATACAACATCAATACCTGATAAGTACGTTTAACAACGCCCTGCTTTCCTTTGCTAGGCCCACTAGGTAGACGTTGTAGCCACCACCAATAAAAGGTGCGCCAATACTTGATCGTAATAACCGCAAGCAGTAGCAATAGAGTCAGTATCCACATTATGCGACCTTGCCATTCCTTCCATATACTGCTGCTTTCACCCTTCGTTGCACTTACTTGTGCTTCCTCAGCCATCTGTCTTTCCAGCGAGGTACGATCTGCGTCCGCTTCACTATGATTGGTTGACGTTGAGTCATCTTGCTCACTTCCTTGATCAGATTTCTTAGTTTCCTCTTCTAAGGGGGTGGGATTAGTAAAGCCGGGTGTCGGTTCAAACGGGATCCAACCAATCCCTGCAAAATAAACCTCTACCCATGAGTGTGCATCAGAATTACGGACAATCACATCATGCTTATCCCGTTTTTCATTATACGCTGATTCACCAGGAGCAAACCCTTTCACCCAACGTGATGGGATACCAATAGAGCGTAGCATCACAACCATGGAAGTGGAAAAGTGATTACAGTACCCCACCTTCGACTCAAACAGGAAATCATCGACAAAATCAGACCCTTTGGGCGGAACGGAAGTCTCTTCTGTATCGTAAGTAAAATTACTGCGTAAATAAGCTTCGATTGCTACAGCTCGATCATACGGATTATCTTTGCCCGCAATCACCCGCTCCGTTTGTGCGCGTATCCGCTCAGGGAAAGCCGGCGGAAGCTGAAGATAGTTATAACGAATATCGGGGGGGTAGCCTGCTTTACTCGTGCGCAATTGTTTACGGTTGATGACAGGAATTTCGGACTTTAGTTCGGACTTTATTTCATACACATCTGTCATATCTCCCGATAGCTCAACTTTACTGGAAGAGACGAGTAACTCACTATTAACATTTACATTCATTTTGAATGAAGTAAGTTGACCTGGAGTAAAGACTAAGAAATCTGGTGACGCTTCTTTAAAAATATCCGCTGTATTCATCTCCGTCTTTACATTATCGAAAAGAGTTCCCTCTACAGAGGATTCTTCCATATTCTCTGCAGACAAAGGATATTTTTCAACTCTTTCTTCCACACTGTCTGACCAACCTCGTCCCGTATATAGAGATTTTGCTTCTCCACGCCAATAATATGGAACTTCTACATTGCTTGCTACAATCGCAATTCTTTCATCCTGAATAAACGGCCCACCCAGCTTTGTATCATCTTTACCATATCCAATTTTTCCTACTCCACTGGCGTTATTTCCATTTCCTTCAACAAAGGGAAGGAACACAAACGAATCTGACCAACTAGCTGCTGGTTTAGGTGCCCATGTTCCCACAACGACCACAGCGATAAGAAAGAAGAGAGCAAATCGGTACCATCCTTTTGGTTCCGGCACCTCCTCCATCCTTTCCGCAAAACGCGTCCAACGCATCCATGTAGTGAGGAATACCCCGACCACGAAAACTCGTATTACCGCTCCCCAAGCTGCAAATGATGTAAGTGAGTCCAGTACGGCAAAATAGAATAATGAGAGCAATAGAATTGGTAAGACTCGCTTTTTCTCTACCATCGCATGAAAACTGACCTGAGCGATAAAAGCGATTAAAAGGATGAGCCCTACCGATTGAAGGCGAAGCGGGGGAACACTTAACCAATCTCCTAAAACGAGCAGACTTATATATCGTCCGCACTCTATCCATAGTAAGTGGAGCCATTCTAGGTTAAAGAGCGATAACTCCTGAGGGGCATAGTAGATACGGTGAAGAGTAAACAACATAATAACTGCGATGAGAGTAAGGTTTAACAGATGACTTCTTACTGTCATTTTAGTCAAGATAAAAAGAATTGCCGCTAGAAATAACCATTTGAGATTCCCTATATTAAGCGCTTCATCTAGTGGGCGTAGCCATTCAATCCATAAATAAGAGGAGACGATAAACAGAATCAACACGCGTATGTTAAAGGAAACACGTCTAATCAAACGCTTCCCCTCCCTTACTAAATTGCTCCCACTTCGATCCAGAAATCTCCCATACTGTGACATTAAAAGATCGCAATTCCTCTAATCTTCGTCGTCGCTCCCCTTCATCGGTAGTCACATCTAGCAAGATAAATAATTCTACGCGAATAGAGCGCAATGATAATTCTGCCATGGAACGTATCAACACCTTATCGAGGCGAGAGGTTATGATAGCCAGCGTAGCTGTTTGAGGATATATTCCCTGATATTGAGTCAATGAGTGTGCTACTGTCATCTTCCCATCTGCTTGCACAAATGAAAGCTGTTTTAAAGAGCGGATGAAATGTTCCTCTCCACTTCCTAGAGGGATATGAATGGGGTTTCTCCCATTAGTCAACAATCCTGAACGCTCATGTTCCCGAGTTGTATATTGAAGCAGTGAAGCAACTAAACTGACACTATCTTCAAACTTATCGGAGGGAAGTTCTTCGTAACAATCTAGCAGGAAAAAGAAATCACGAGTCAAATGGTGTTCAAACTCTTTTACCTTCAGTCCCTGGCCACGCGCACTCGCTTTCCAATGTATCCGATTGAGGCGATCACCTTGAGCATAATCCCGCACCCCTGAAACAGAGGAGATATCTTCCTGATGTTGATGTGAAGAAGCGATACGCCCCATATAACTTTCATACATGGTGTCCCAACGTTTAATCGGAATGATACGTGGATAGACCAGCACTTCATCTTCCAGCGTAAATCGCCATCTCTTTTTTACGATCCCAAAAATATCCCCTGTCTCTACTTCAACCGCTTGCCACCGGTTAGTTCCTCTTTTTCCAGCATGGATGATATACGTAATCTCCCCTTTCTTTTTCCAACCCGGATACGAGAGAGTGCGAGTTTTGGAGTGAGAGATTGTTGCCGCAGTCTCCTGATGATCTTCTAAATATAACCAGGGGACTGGCATCCATGATGAAAAGCGATAATTAAGTTTCACTTTAAGCATATCCCCCACTGTCAAGTGGCGCACCGACAACGATCGCTCCACTTTCAAGTGGCGCACTGAGAGGAACATGATTGCCCCTTCGTATACACATAGCAACAGAGCCGCATAAAAAAGAAACCAGGAAACAAAGCTACCTTGGATTCGCCCAAACGCGTACGTAACAAATAGTAGAAAAATGAGGAATAGAAGAGACCAGCGGGAGCGATTCATGATGAGTGAGCCTGCCTATGCTCATATCGAACTGGCACAGGAACATTCCGCATAACTTCCTGCAAAACATGTTTCGCAGTCTTCCCACTCAGACGTGCTTCTGATTTTATCAATATGCGGTGCCCCAGGGTGGGCAAGACCAATTTCTTCACATCATCCGGTATGACAAACGAACGACCTTGTAAAAATGCGTATGCTTGTGCAGTCCGATACAGCGCAATGGATCCACGGGGACTCGCTCCAAGGTAGACCTCACGAGCCGTACGCGTCCCTAACACCAATTCAACCATATACTCTTTAATAGAGGGATCCACATAAACAAGCCTTACCTCTTGTTGCCATTGCAGCAACTCTTCCAAGGTAGTAACGGTAGCAAGAGTCTTAATCGGATGCTCTTCTCTAATCCGATCCAGCATCTCCAGTTCGTTCTTACGCTCTGGGTACCCGATCCTCAACTTTAACAAAAACCGATCTAGTTGTGCTTCTGGTAGCGGAAAAGTTCCTTCATATTCAATCGGATTTTGTGTTGCCATCACAAAAAATGGCGGTTGCAACTCATAAGTAGTACCATCTACTGTCACACTTCCTTCTTCTAACGCTTCCAACAAGGACGCTTGTGTTTTGGGGGAAGTGCGATTAATTTCATCCGCCAATACGACATTTGCCATAATAGGACCTGGACGAAATTCGAATTCCATCGTCTTCTGATTGTAAATCGAGATTCCTGTTACATCAGAAGGCAATAAATCAGGAGTAAATTGAATCCGACGAAACGATCCGCCAATCGACTTTGCCAATGCGCGCACCAGCATAGTCTTTCCTACTCCGGGTACATCTTCTAACAAGACATGTCCACCCGCTAGTAAACCCACAACCGCTAGCTCTATCTCTTCCCGTTTCCCGATCAACACCCGTTCTACATTTTGAAGCAAAGATTCCATTTGTGATCCGTATCTATTTTCCATGGCACCCTCCAAAAAAAAAGAGACTTTTCATCTATTTCTTATATTAAACTGTTTGCCACCAATATAAAAGAGAACCCTGGCTTGATGAGACTCCTGAAACTTTATTAACATCTACTTTTATCATAAACTATTTTTTATCCAAGTGACCAACACACAAAAACAATAAATATCTAATTCTCTTAACCCACCTCTCCTAAGTCCGGAAGGGAGTAGGCGGTATTTTTATTTATTTTACATTTATTCATTTGACATCCGGAAAGCTTATAAGATATTATTTACTTACCGGTAAATAAAATAAAGGATCGATGATATGTCAGACAAATATTCGCGAATTTTAGAGATTACATATCAGTTAATTGCCCAGCATGGAATAGAAAAAACGAGTATGTCATTAATTGCTAAGGAAATGGGGGTCACTAAGCCTGCCATTTATTATTACTTCTCCTCTAAAGAAAAGTTGGTTCGTACTCTGTTTGAGGTGTTAGTCACTGAGATTCAATTTACAAAGTTTTTTCAAATTGAGAAATACAGTAAGGAAAACTTTTGTGATCAGTTGATTATGGATGGGATACGGATGATTCAGGAACAAGGCGCCGATCCGTACTATGAGAATGTAATGCGTCAATATAGCGTTCTCGCGGCACGAGAAAATAAATACCAAGTCATTTTGGAAGAAGTACTGTACGATTTTTTGCAAGGTTTTACTACTCTACTACAACGCGCCCATCAATTTGGTCTTCTTCCCGATGAGGAGATTGCCATCAGAGCACAATACCTCACCCTGGTTGTAGATGGATTGGATCAATATACAGATGAGCGATATGGTTTTGATGCGGAAGCAATATGGAAATTTACTGTGCAAAATTTTTTTTAAATAAGGGGAGAGAAGAGGTATGGGTATATCCAACAAGCGTATGATTGGCTTTGATCTAGCGCGAGCACTTGCTATTTTCGGCATGGTGGTCGTCAACTATAAAATTGCGTTACATGCTGAAGAATCTTCCCCACAGTGGCTAGATGCCCTCACTGGTTTAATAGAGGGCAGAGCCGCCGCTATCTTCGTGATCTTAGCCGGGATCGGAATCTCACTCATGAGCAAGAAAGCGTGGAAGGACGAAAAAGATCGTACCCATATCCACTCACTCCGGCAACAGATATGGAAACGATCTTTCTTCCTCTTGATATTAGGCACCGGCCTCTATTTGCTCGGATGGTCTGCAGACATCTTACACTACTATGCTGTTTACCTCTTTATCGCTTCCTTTTTTCTCACTTCTTCTTCACGCGTATTACTGTGGGCAGCCACCTGTTCACTTCTAATCGCCCAACTTCTCCAGTTCCTCGGCGATTATACCTATGGGTGGGACTCTACCTTTCAAACTTTTCAACTATTTTGGTCTCCACTCGGTTTTTTAAGCAATCTATTCTATAATGGCTATCATCCAATCTTCCCTTGGATCGCCTTTGTTTTCTTCGGCATGTGGTTGGGGAGATTTGATTTTAATCAACCTCATGTAAAAAGAAAATTACTCTTCATTTCCACTACTATCGCAATACTTGTACAAGCTTCTTCCTATCTACTCATACAACTAACTTCTCCTATCATTGGGACTGAGCTGGCTGAATACTTTTTTACCACTAAACCGATGCCTCCCACTCTCTTCTATATGATCGCCAGTTCCAGCACATCCGTACTCATCATCTTGCTCTGCATCTACCTTTCTGAACAGTTTCGTAAACACATCATGATGAAGGCACTCGTTTATACAGGTCAGCTGGCGCTCACACACTATGTGGGGCACTTCTTATTCCTAGTCGTCCTCTACCTCGTCGGTGTTCCTGAGTACGCCTCTTTGCCATTGGCAGTAGGTAGTTCCCTTCTATTCTTTACTCTCTCGATTGTGCTCTCCTACTGGTGGAGAACTTACTTGGTACGAGGCCCCATCGAGTACGCCATGCGCAAGGTAAGTGGTTGAGACTCCCATGGTTGCAGCCGAATAAGATTCTTGGGTAGTTTGGACTGTCTCATCAGTCTATCTCATACGAAAAAAGTTCCCTTATCGATCACACTACACTAAAGACAGAAACAACCGCCCAGATAGTGATATAAAAATGAACAAGGTCGATTCAGTGAATCGACCTTGTTCATTTTTACTGATCTCCCTTTTTAACCCATTGTGCCACGGTTGCAGTTCGTTTTTCAAAAGCCCATCACTGCACCTTCCATGCTCTCCAACTATTCCTTCACTAGACCGACCATCTCTTTTCTTTTACACCAAAGAAGTTTTATTCGATGCGATTTTACAGCTTAAACAAGTATATTTTCTAAAGAATCTTCAGTTCTTATCTTCCCTAGTGACCGCTAATGAAAAATATTGAAGACTGTCCACAAAACATTTCATTTCCTAATTAACTGATCTTCAGATGGGGAGGCGATTCTATTGGGGGTTATAAATAATTCTCATTCAACCATCATAAAATTAAGTGGACACGATTATGAGTCAGAGGAGAATAAGAATGAGTGAATTTCAGATTTTTATTACGTTGGCTTTACTATTGATCGTTATTTTCTCAATTTTATTAACGAGAAAATTCCACAATTCTCTTCATCATAACCAACGCATGGTCATCTCAATGATATCAGGGACTAGTATTGGGCTGGTCATTGGATTAATGCTGGCTTCGATGTTTCAAGGGAACTTGTTCATTTCTACAGTTTCAGGTATGTCAGTAGGGGCTTTTATTGGAGGAATATGCAACTGGAGATTAGGAATGGTTTCATGTATCGAGGGACTATCAGCTGGAATGATGGGTGGTATGATGGGAGCTATGTTAGGAGAGATGATGACTGTCACCGAATCCATCATTCTAATAAAACTATTTATTACATTAGCTCTATGTTCCCTATTTTTATATCCTGTGTTAGCAAGTACATCTTGTGCTGATCAATCCATAACATCAAGAAAATGGTTTATTAAACCCTTACTTGTTTTCGTGTTAGTGATTAGTTTTTTATTAGGAGGAGACTTGATTGTTGATGAACCTATGAATGATCAAGGTCCGCACAATCATCACTCAAATTAAAGTAGAGGAAGATAACTACTGTCCCCCACAATAATTAATATCTAACAACGTCCCTTCTAATCCCAAGGCAAACGCCATATCCGGTTCAACCATGATTTGAAATCCATTTCTTTGATCAAAAACCACTGAAAGAAGCACGTAGATCAACAATATCATTTACCTATAAAACCAAGGGAAGACAGGGTTATTTATTATATTCCTTTAAATTGATACTTAAATAGAATAAATAAAAAGCCCCCGTTATAGACCGGAAGCTTTACTGTACCTATCGTTATAAATGTCTTTTTGAAAATCACTTCATTTTCTAATCAGCTGTTAGCTCACTTTCTGTAATCCACTTATGATTTGTAACTTCTTTTCCACCATCTGTTGGAGTATAGTCAACCATGTAAACGGTCGTTTCTTCAACTGATTCAATGAGAGCGATTGCTCCTTCCATACCTTTCATGTGCGAAGCATTAAGCGTCACTTCTTCCCCCGATTTAAAAGATTCTTTACTATATTCTTTAATTTCTTCATTAATAACCCATTTATGATTCTTAACTCTCTTACCGCCATTTGTAGGATCATACGAAACGACATACGCTACAGTATCATAGGATCCTACTATTGTAGCTTCTGCTCCTTCCATCCCACTCATATGGTCTGCCTGGATTATAGCTTGACTACCTACTTCATAAGTAGGATTTTCTGCATCTTCTAAACCTCCTGGTACTTCACTCGAGGAATGATCCATGTCTTCATGACTATCCGATTCTTCACTCGTGTTTTCTTCAGAAGTCGCCTCTCCACTTTGGTTTTCGTTTTGATAGGACTCTTCAGTTTGTCCTTCTTCATTACTTCCAGAGCAAGCCGCTAAAGTGAATATTAAACTTAGAAACAATATGGTCATAAAATATTTAATTTTTTTCAAATTCATTCCCTCCAACCCCAAATTTAATATGATATCCTTTCATAACTGTATTTAATAAATTTGCATTTTCTGTGCAAAAAATAGATTTCTGATGCTCAGAATCCATACATTTTGAGGTTTTCTCTAAATACATTCAACTAAAAACGAGGCAGGTATAGTTCTACAACTGCCTCGTTTATTAGTTTATTATTTAATCTGTCTTTAATAGTTCCGCGTTAATGGCGACAACAACTGTACTTAAGCTCATTAATACGGCTTCCACTGCAGGACTGAGTACAATACCGATTGGAGCTAACACCCCGGCTGCTAAAGGAATCGCAAATAGCTATACCAACATCTGCAGTCGCCAAAGCCGGTGCATCATTATTTATTCATCTTTTCATAGGTATTTTATGCAATGCTTTTACATGCTTCCGCACATTTAAAACAAGCATCTGCACACTTTTGACAATGGTCATGATCATGTTTTTTACATTCATTTCCACATTCTTCACAAATTTTAGCACAGACGCTAGCTAACTCTGCTGCAAAAGGAGTACCTCTAACTAAAGATTGTTCAAGATAAGCACAGATATCTGCACACTCTCTGTCCAAACGAATACACTGAGCCATCATATTTAAGTCTTCTTCTTGCAGGCAAGCATCATAGCAATGGCTACAGGCTTTCATACACTCATGTAGCGACTCAATTACGGTCTGGTACTGTTCATGTGACATTTATAAAGTCCTCCTTTATGTGTTTGTTACATAGGTATAGTAACCCTACAACAGTATAATTAAACTTCTTTACCAGGTTTATTTTTCCCATTTATAGCCGACACCCCATATCGTTTTCAAATGAGTATCGATAGGGTAATCATGTTTTCGAATTTTTTCTCTCAGGTTTCGAACATGGGAATCAATGGTCCTCCCCTCTGTTTCTGAATCGAATCCCCAGATTAACTCTAATAAATCTTCACGTTCATACACTTGATTCGGTCGTTTGAGCAGCAGCCCCAGCAATTTGAATTCTTTAGGGGTCAGACGAATTTCCTTATTTTTATAATTGAGTTGGTGTGAATCTTGATTCCATATTAAACCATTGACTTCAACTTTCGTTTGATTCTTTTCTCGCCTTAACAGAGCTTCTATCCGAGCGAGCAGGATTTCCTCATCGAACGGTTTCGTAATATAGTCATCCGCTCCTATGTGCAAACCATGAAGAATATCTTGTTTTTGATCTTTTGCGGTAAGCATGATAATTGGAATATTCGTTCTTTCTTTAATCTTCGTGCATGTAGCAAAACCATCCATCTCTTTCATCATGATATCTAACAGGATCAGATCATAAGTTTGTTCATTTAATTTCTTGAGAGCCTGATAACCACTCAAAGCCTCATCACAGGTAAACCCATGAGGAGTTAGGTATAAGGAGATTAAATTTAGCATTCTTTGTTCATCATCAACAAGTAAAATTCTAGTCATAAACTTCCCTCCTTTGGCCAAGACACTTGAATACATAATCCATTCTGATTCTTAGCTTCAACTTTCCCTCCATGAATCTCTACAATCTCTTTAACGATAGCAAGCCCCAACCCAGTTCCCCCTGAGTTCCTAGATCTTGATTTATCCAATCGAAAAAGACGATCAAAAAGATAAGGAATGGACTCTTCCGGGACACCAGGTCCTTCGTCTCTTATGGTAATCAACACTTTCATGTGCAGCTTTTGAACTTGAATCCAGACGCTAGGATGCCTGCCAGAATACCGTAGGGCGTTGTCTAAAAGATTCATAATCACTTGCTTGAAACGAATAGGATCTGCATAAACCTCGAGCTCTTCAGGACAATCGATTCTTACTTCAGCGACATGCGTTTTTATCAGTGGGTACAGCTTCTGTTTTGCATCCAGTATTAAGGGCTTAACTTTGCATGATTCCGGCTGAATGGCAAACGTATTTTCATCCATTTTTGCTAATTGAAAAAGTTGTTGAATCATTGTTGTAAGACTTTCGGTCTCTTCTTTAATAATTTCAAGGTACTTTCTTCTATTCTCTTCACTTGTCTGCTCTCGGGATGCAATATCGGCGTACCCTTTTAAATAAGTTAGGGGAGTGCGTAATTCATGAGCAATCGAAGACAAAAAGTCGTTACGTTCCTGCTTCATTCTTTCTAAATCTTCAGCTAAACGATTGATGGAACGAGCTAATACTCCAAGTTCATCATTATAATGTTCACTCAACTCCACATTTGTCTCCCCATTGCTTAGCTTTTCAGTCTCTTCTTTCATCCTAATGAGTGGTTTGGTTACCAGCTTTGAAAGAGTGAACACGACAATCATGGTCACAACAAGGATGAGTACCATGACAAAAATGAACTGCCGAGAGAGATGAGTGGTAAGATCTCTAATGATGGAAGAAGGTGAAAACATATACACATTGCCTTGAAGTTCCCCATTGATCATAATGGGGGATAATGTTGCTACGTAGGGAGAGGTTTTCCACTGCTCTTCAACTATTATCCCTTTATATTTTGGACTTGTTCTATATTCTTGAATTAATTCTCTGTGAAATGAATCAATAGAGGATGAACTAGATAGAATGTTGCCTTGTTCATCTGTAATGACTACATCTGTTATTGCTTCTGACTCCATTAGCGCTACATGATTCAGTGTAGCCTCATCGAACTTCTTCTCTAGTACATCTCGATGACTCCCACCTCGACTTAGAAGTCCATCCAACACTTCATCAATTTGATAATTTGATATATTCGTATACAAAACAAAGAATAACGAGAATTCTATAATGGTCATTAAGAGAAAGAACAACAATCCTATTTTTAATGAAATGCTTTTCCTTATATTCATACTATCTCCTCAAAGGACGTCAATTGAGTCGACCACCCAAAATTGGGGGTATATCCATAATGACCGTGATATAGGAGAGCAAGGCCGGATATAACTGAAGACAGCAAGGCGATATAGACCTAAGACCACACTCCCATCCAAAAACATCGCTTTTTTTTTCAACAATAACCTACCTCTCTAGTAAGCACGCTTACTCTTTTTATTTCGTTTTCCCTTTATCAATAATTTGTTCCCATTCTTTCCCGTAATTAGAAGTTATATAACTGCTCCCATTAATTGTGAATATAACAAACTCACCATCCGCATCTGGGTTTTTAGAGATATACATAACAGCATCTTCCCCTAACTTAGGGAGTTCCATGTTTTCTTTTGTTTGTTCATTCCAATCATAAACCTTTAATGAAGCCTCTCCGGTATAAAGACCGTAGTATAATCGATCTTCTGTGAAATATAAACCGCTTCCTTGTCCTTGTTCAGAAATGATCTTAAAGGTTTCTCCTCCATTTTCACTGAAGTAAATACCTGTAGCATCTGCCACTGCCACGATTTTATCATCATCCGGATGCACGGCAATTTGCAAAATTTTCTCTCCTACATTTTCGGCCGTAATCTTTTCCCAACTTCTCCCTTGCTCCGTGCTTTTATAGAGACCTTCGTCCATCTCAGAATTAGAACGCTCGTTTAATACATAAATGGTATGGTTTCTCGCCCCTACCCCCATTGCATGAAAGTCGCTTTCTCCTTCAAAAGCAAGAGGTGATAGTTCCTTTTTAGTCAACTCCCCTCTTTGAAGTCCAACAGGATTAGGTAAATCACTTTGTTCACCTGGATGTCCTGAAGTATAAAAGCCATCATCCACCACATTAAAACCCATGTAATCATTTTTGTGGTATGTAGATTCCAGCCAATCCCCATCTTGAAAAATCTTCACACCCGAATGCGCAGCGTATGCAATAGTTTCTCCATTTACATACCCCATTCCGTGCACATGCTTTAATGATCCGTCAAATGATTCTGTAGCTACTTGTAAGGATTCTTTGCCCGCTTCTTTTTGGTTACTCTCTCGTTCTAATTGGCTACAGCCTGCAATAACTGTAATCGATACTAATATCATAAGGGTTATTTTCATTTCAACCACTCCTTGAAACAATCTCAACTAATCTTCTCAAAAAAATATCGAGAAATTGTGAAGAAATCTATATTCTCTTGAACCTCTCTTCAAAAAGAAAAAGCCTGAAGATACAACCTTCGTCGCATCTTCAGGCTTTCATTTTCTTTTACTGATGATTAAAAAACTACATCGTACCCTTGATCTTCGACTGCTTGCATCACCTCTTTAACATCTGTCGCCAATACCTTTTTAGACCCTTTCCAAAACTAATCGGTGTTGTTAAAAACCCGCATCAACAAACCGTAATCGTGCGGTTTATATTTAAACGGAGATTATGGACAAGTTGAGAATGCAATTAAAAATGAAGCCTCCCAATAGAAAATACTATTTGGGAGGCTTCATCGATTCAATCTAAATTTGATCCAGTCAGTGCGAATTTACAGGGTTTCAAATCCTTGTCTATCTAAGGGTTTGAGAGCAGCTTACATCATGCCGCCCATGCCACCCATGCCGCCCATTGGATCCATTCCCGGCGCACCGCCAGCTGGCTCATCTTCTTCTTGATCAGCCACAACTGCTTCAGTGGTAAGGAACATAGCTGCAACGGAGGCTGCATTTTGAAGCGCAGAACGGGTAACTTTGGCTGGATCTACGATGCCTGATTTCACCATATCTACCCATTCGTTGGTGAGGGCATTGTAGCCAATGCCTACTTCTTCTTTTTTCAGACGCTCAACGATAACGGAACCTTCTTGCCCAGCGTTAAACGCGATTTGGCGAATCGGTTCTTCAAGAGAACGCTTCACGATGCTAACACCTGTTGCTGCATCCCCTTCTAGTTTTACGCTCTCTACCGCACGGATCACGTTTACTAGAGCGGTACCGCCACCTGAAACAATGCCTTCTTCCACAGCTGCACGAGTGGAGTTAAGAGCATCTTCAATGCGCAATTTTTTCTCTTTCAATTCGGTTTCGGAAGCCGCTCCCACTTTAATAACGGCTACACCACCCGCCAATTTAGCCAAGCGCTCTTGTAGTTTCTCTTTATCGAACTCGGATGTGGTATCTTCCAATTGTGTCCGAATTTGACCTACACGAGCGTTAATCTCTCCGCGATCACCAAAACCATCCACGACGATGGTATCTTCTTTGGTCACACGGATTTGACGAGCACGACCCAATGCACTGATATCAGCAGTTTTCAGGTCCATACCTACTTCTTCTGTGATTACTTGACCACCGGTCAAGGTAGCAATATCTTGTAGCATCGCTTTGCGACGATCGCCAAAGCCAGGAGCTTTTACAGCGACAGCGTTAAAGGTACCACGCAATTTATTCACAACCAAAGTAGCGAGTGCTTCTCCTTCAAGATCCTCAGCGATAATCAAGAGGGGCTTACCTTGTTGAACTACTTTTTCTAGTAGTGGCAGAATCTCTTGTACATTACTGATCTTCTTATCCGTGATCATGATGTACGGCTCATCCAAGATTGCTTCCATTTTATCAGAATCGGTTACCATGTATGGGGAGATGTAGCCACGGTCAAATTGCATCCCTTCTACAACTTCCAATTCAGTAGTAAACCCTTTGGATTCTTCGACTGTGATTACACCGTCGTTACCCACTTTTTCCATTGCTTCTGCAATCAATTGCCCTACTTCTTCGTCGTTAGCCGAGATAGAAGCAACCTGTGCGATCGACTCTTTTCCTTCGATCGGTACAGAAATATTTTTAATTTCTTCTACAGCAGCGATAACCGCTTTTTCGATTCCTTTGCGTACGATCATTGGGTTAGCACCAGCTGCTACGTTTTTTAGCCCTTCAAGAATCATTGCTTGAGCCAATACAGTAGCGGTCGTCGTACCATCACCAGCAACATCGTTGGTTTTGGTAGCAACTTCTTTTACGAGTTGTGCACCCATGTTTTCAAAGTGATCTTCTAGTTCAATCTCTTTTGCAATGGTTACGCCATCATTGGTGATAAGTGGAGATCCAAATTTCTTCTCCAATACCACGTTGCGACCTTTTGGTCCAAGCGTTACTTTTACTGCGTTTGCAAGTGAATCCACCCCACGAAGCATTGAACGACGCGCGTTTTCACCAAATTTAATTTCTTTAGCCATCGTTTTGTCCCCCTCCTAAATTGTAAGGATTGGATATTTTGTAGCTTATACATCCAAAGTCAGTGATAAGAGAGATTTCCCTACCTAATCAAGCAGGAAAGCCTCTCTCATCTGAGCACATACAGGCGAAAAAGTCACTTCCTACTCTACAATCGCCAATACGTCACTCTCGCGTAACACTAAGTATTCTGTTTCTCCGACTTTCACTTCAGTGCCGGCATATTTGGAAAAGATGACACGGTCGCCTTCTTTCACTTCCAACTCAACTTTATGACCGTTTTCAAAACGACCACTTCCTACCGCAACCACTTTCCCTTCTTGCGGTTTTTCTTTAGCGGAATCAGGCAAAACTATGCCACTTGCTGTTGTCTCTTCTTGTTCGATCGCTTCCAATACGATACGATCACCCAATGGTTTGATCATCGAAAACCCTCCTTCGTAATCAGGCGGAATTCATATTTTAATTTTGTTAGCACTCATTAAGGTCGAGTGCTAACACCCATTATTATGATATTCCTCTTGCACTCATTTTGCAAGACCTTTGCTAAAAAAAATTTATGTAAATACTTTTATATCGTTGAATAGGCTCCAGCAAAAAACATGATGGTCAGTTGATTTCCTCTCTCTATGTAAAAAAGAACAACCACCGAATGATCCACCAGTGGTTGTTCATATATTTATTCTTTCGTCTCTTCCCACATGCGTTCTCGCTCCTCATCTAATCTAATAAGGCGGCGATCAAGCCACGCACAGAGGGCGATACTGATCTCATATAGCAAAAACAACGGAATGGCCACCAGAATATTAGAGATAAAGTCTGGGGGCGTAATCATTGCAGCCACAACGACTAAAGCGACATAAGCAAATCTCCGTCCCTTGCGCAACATAGACGGACGCAGGATACGTAGACGTGTAAAAAAAAGAACAATAATCGGTAACTCGAACAGAAGCGCCATCGGGAAGCATATACGAAACATAAAGGAGAACACTTCATAGATGCCGTAGGTCATTTCTGCTCCCAACACTCCATTTAACGTTTCCATAAACATAATTAAATAGGGAAACACAATAAACAATCCAAAACTTAATCCCAAAGCGAATAGCAATACGGCGATTGGAATGTAGACAAGGGTAGCGCGCTGTTCGTGCGGCAACAATCCAGGTTTTACAAACTTCCAAATCTGATATAACAGAACAGGGAGTGTGAGGCAAAAAGCAATAACAAATGCAAATTGCATGATCACCGTAAGCGGATCCATGGGATTGAAAATATGAAATGAAAATCCTTCTAGGGAAGGACGCTTTTTAAACCACTGAATAATGGGGCCCGCTAAATATATTCCTAGACCCATCGAAACAATAAATGTCCCCAACACCCATAAGATTCGACTACGTAATTCTACAAAATGGTCTAGCGCGGTTTGATTCTGCTCGGTCATCTTCAATCCTTCCTTTATAAAACAAATGCAAGTTTAACTGATAGGATAAGGGTTGTCCTCATCATCCACAGGAAAATTCTTTAGAAAATAGATCAACGTTTGCAGTTCGGACGTTAAGTCAATGTGATGAATGCGCACGGTAGAAGGTGCCGTAATACGAGTGGGACTAAAGTTTAAAATCCCGCGAATTCCCGACTCTACAATTTGATCGGTCGTCGTTTGCGCCACATTAGCTGGCACCGTTAATATAGCTACTCCTACTTGATGAAGTTGACACACGTCGGGCATGCGTTCCATTGGAAAAACAGGAATATCATCAATTTCACGCCCGATCTTTGCTTTATCAGTGTCAAAGCCAGCCACAATCTTAGTGCTGTGACTGCGATAAAAATTGTAGCGCAACAGTGCTGTACCTAAATAGCCTACTCCTACCAAAACCACGTTTGTTACTTCATCCTGATGCAGAAAATCACGTAAGAACTGCAATAAGTACTTTACGTTATAGCCATATCCTTTTTTTCCTAGTTCACCTAAGTAAGAAAAGTCACGACGAATGGTAGCTGAATCAATCTGAAGAGCATCGCTCAACTGAGTAGACGAAACCCGTTGTTTTCCGATAGCGTGTAACTTCTCCAGATACCGATAATACAAGGGGAGGCGTTTGGCCGTTACCTTAGGAATCTGTATTTCTTGAGACATGTCGCTTCCTCCAGGGATTGTACAGTCTTTCAACGTTCATCTTGTAGTAAAGTTCATACTCTCATTCCCAGTATAGCACACTCCCCTTCACATCACGGAGAGCTCTTATGGATAAATGGCAACTTGTGATACTGAAAAACCCCTTCTGAAGTAAGCACTTGATGTAAAGGTTCATCATGCGACTCAGCATATACAGTCTCTACTATCTGCCATGGATAAGCAGCTCCCATACGTATACAGTCAAGCGGAAGATCTTCCGCAAAAAAGCGATCGTAATAGCCGCCCCCGTAGCCTAGACGAAACCCTTGCTGATCAAATGCGAGACCCGGTACGATAGCAAGCTCCACCAGGTCTGGGGCAACTTTATTTTCTGCTCGTGCAGATGGCTCCCAAATTCCATACGCTCCTTCTTCCAGTTGAGTAAAGTCTGTTAAACTGTATAGGATCATCTTTTTATTTAATGGGTCCGTACGTGGGAGAACGACCTTCTTTCCATCCTCCCAACTACGTTCTATCGCCACACATAAATCCACCTCTTGCCGAAACGACATATAGTATAAAATCGTCTGAGCTTCCTCATACTCAGGACTTTCAAGAAGGTGCATACACACGGCATGCGAACCCTTCTTCGCTTCCTGCTTCTCCATCTGGTTTCTTCGTTCCCTCATTTGACGTCGTAAGGCGCGCTTATCTTTTTTTAGTTGCAAAAATAAATCTCCTCCTCAAAACTCTAATCTTCTAGAACCGCAGGATTTGCTCACAAACCCTTACTTACGCTACACTGAAATAGGAAAAAATGAGGTGAACGCAAATGAATCTGTTACAACTGAAGAAGGTGTCCAAATTTTTCGGCGCTACTCCAGTTTTTACTGAGGCTGATTTACGTGTCAACAGTAACGAGCGTGTCGGGATCGTAGGTCCTAATGGAGCTGGCAAAACGACGCTCCTGAAAGTTATCTTAGGTCAATTAGAAGCAGATCAAGGCGAGATCACCAAAGCAAAGCAAATTCGCATCGGTTATCTCGCACAAACAAGTGGTTTAGACTCCAGTCGCACCATCTGGGATGAAATGTTATCTGTATTCTCCCACATACGTGAGATGGAGACACAACTCCGTCATTTGGAAAACATGATGGGGGATGAGAAAGTATTAGCTGATGATCATAAATACCAAAAAGTATTAGATCAATACGCTCATATCCAGGAAGCGTTTGAAAAGGAAGGCGGATATCAATATGAGACCCGTATTCGCGGAGCTCTACACGGTCTCGGGCTAGCTAATCTATCCTGGGAAGAAGCGATTATTCATTCCTTGAGCGGGGGGCAAAAAACCCGAGTCGCTCTCGCCAAGATGTTATTAGAAGAGCCTGACCTACTCATCCTCGATGAGCCGACCAATTATCTGGATATGGAGGCGTTACGCTGGCTAGAGCAAACATTGGCTCACTATCCTGGAGCCTTACTCCTCGTCTCTCATGATCGTTACTTTCTCGATCAACTGGTGGAAATCATTTATGAAGTGGATCGTCATCAAGTGACTCGTTATACAGGCAATTATACTCGCTATTTACAGGAAAAAGAAGAGCGTCTCCTCCAATGGCAACAAAGCTACGACAAGCAGCAAACAGAAAAGAACAAGTTGGAAGAGTTTGTACAACGCAATATTGCTCGTGCCTCTACCACAAAACGGGCACAGAGCCGCCGTAAAACGCTTGAAAAAATGGAGATGATCACTGCTCCACCAAAAGAGCGTAAACAAGCTGCTATACGCTTTCCTACTGCCCAAACCAGTGGACAAGAGGTACTCACCATCACAGATGTAAGTATTGGGTACGGAAGCAATGTATTGGCTGACAACCTTCACTTCCACATTAAGCGGGGAGAACGTATCGCCTTATTAGGTCCAAACGGCGCCGGCAAAACGACCTTATTAAAGACAATTGCTGGTCGCCTCCCCATTTTAGCTGGAGAAATACAATTTGGAGCAGGCGTACAGATGGATGTCTATGATCAGGAGCAGACAGGCCTCACCCCCGAAAATACCGTGCTGGATGAATTGTGGAATGAGCATCCCAATTTGGATCAAACAACTGTCCGTTCTTATCTCGGACAATTCCTCTTTCATGGCGATGATGTTTTTAAACTCATCTCTTCTCTCTCCGGCGGAGAAAAAGCACGCCTATCTCTATTAAAGCGAATGATTAATCGCGCCAATCTGCTTCTAATGGATGAACCGACTAACCACTTAGATATGCCCAGTAAAGAACGCTTAGAAGATGCATTACAAACATATACGGGTACCCTTTTATTTGTTTCGCACGACCGTTATTTTATCAATAAATTAGCGACACATATTATTCGTTTAACTCCCACCGGCTTACTTCACTTCGAAGGAAATTATAACCAGTTCCTGCAATTTGAAGCAGAGCAACAAGCTGCCCAGCAAGCAAAGAAAAAAGAAAGTTCCCCTGTTCGCAAGAGCAAAGAGCATGAGAAGAAAGAGACCGTTTCTGTAGCTCAATCCTTAGCAGCACTGGAAGATACCATTGCTCAATTAGAAGAGGAGAAAGAGAAAATCGAAGAAGAACTGTGTCAGCCTGAAATATTTCAACAGCCGGATAAGAGTCAACCTCTACAAGAACAGCTAACCCACCTTACCAACCAAATAGAAAAGCAGACTCAGAAGTGGTCCGAGTTGGCTGAAGAGATTTAAGTAGAAGAGATGAACTCACATCAAACGAAGCTCCATCAAGTTAAACGTGAAAGAGCGGGAGGGCACCCTGTAGATGCCGCCGGCTCTTTTTTTCTCCACTTTTACGAAATAGTATGTGACACCATCTCTATCTGACGCAAGAGCCGTTCCCGATGAATCGCCTCTGTCTGTGCTGCTTCCACTGATACCGCGCAAAAAGAAAGCTGATCTCCTGGAGCTAATTGAGCAACTACAGACAGGTCAGCTGAGATCACAGTGGCAATTTGTGCATATCCCCCTGTTGTTTGGCGGTCTGCCATCATGACAATCGGTTGACCCTCTGGTGGAACCTGCACCGTTCCTTTGGTTACCGCTTCACTTAACAACTCGATCTGCGTACGCTCCATCTTCTGTTCTCCATAAAGGCGGTATCCCATACGATTGGAGTCTACACCGATCTGATATGACTGTGTAAAAAAGAGTTCTATGCTCTTCTTGCTAAACCACCGATCATCTGGACCTAGCACAACGCGCACTCTGGGTGCCGCCGAATATGAGGGTAGTAACGAAGGAGAAAGTTTGCGACCCGCTCGAGTACTACGTGAGCTCTGCCCGATGCGTATACGATCCCCTTTTTGTAAAGGCCGTCCCTCAAAGCCGCCGATCCCACCTTGAACATAGGTGGAGCCACTTCCTAATACTTCTTCTGACTCTATTCCTCCCGCTATTGCGACATAAGTGCGCCATCCTGTTCTCCTTGTTGTGAAAGTAAGTGTTGCTCCTTTAGCTAGCCGAAAGCTTCGCCAAGGAAGGATCTTCGTGGCTCCCACCTTCGCCCCTAAATCTGCCCCACCTAATGCCAGCAACAGATCACACTCTGCTCGCAAACTGCTGCCTGGACCTGTCACTTCTAGTACGGGTGCAGTACGAGCGTTACCTACCAATAAATTAGCAAGCTGGTGTGCCTGCTCATCCATCGCCCCTGCAGGTACAATTCCCAGCTGCTGATAACCATAGCGCCCCCCATCTTGAATCGTCATGAACATACCAGCCCGCACAACCTCTAATTCTCTAAGCCCTGGTTGATTCATTCCTCCCCTCCCCCTTCGCTTCTACGCTTACATTCCAATACGAATCCCTTCTGCCCGTAAGCCATTATACAGCTCCTGCAAAAATCCCAGTGCTTGTGGTGAATCCCCATGTACGCAAATCGTATCCGCCTGTAAATGTATTGATGTTCCGGTAACCGTGCGCATGGTGCCCGTGCGCAGGCAGGTAATGATTTGCTCGATTGCTTCAGTAGAGCTGGTTATTAACGCATTCTTCTGACTGCGTGGAGTTAAACTCCCATCGGATTGGTAGGTACGGTCAGCAAACACCTCTTCTGCTACCGTAAGCCCTAGTTTGCGCCCTCTTTCCACCAACACACTTCCTGCCAGAGCATACAGTACTAACGACGTATCCAAATCATACACCGCTTTTGCTATCGCTTCCGCGATAGTGGAGTTATGCGCTCCCATATGATATAAAGCTCCATGAGGTTTCACATGATGAAGGCGACCGCCATGAAGGTGAATAAACGCTTGCAACGCACCGATCTGATACACCACGAGATTGTAAACCTCTCTTGCTTCCATGTCCATATAACGACGCCCAAACCCCATTCGATCGGGTAATCCAGGATGAGCCCCTATGTTTACCTGATACGCTTGCGCCCTCTCCACTGATGTTTGCATCACATTGTGATCTCCCGCGTGATAACCACACGCGATGTTGACAGACGATATATAGCGATATACTTGATCATCAACCTCTAGCCGATACACACCAAAACTTTCTCCTAGATCGCAATTCACATCGACCACGCTAATCATTTTTCTCCCCCTTACTAGTACTGCTAATACGATACTCGCCTGCTTTTACCTCTTGCTCAATCTGATGATATACTGCACGACTAATTGGAATAAAGCGAAGGTAATCACCTGCTCGATACGGTACTAGCTCAGGATCATTCCAATCCAGCAAAGGAATAGGGGTACGACCGATGATGCGCCATCCGCCTGGAGAAGAAATTGGATAAACCCCTGTCTGCGTGCCCGCAATCCCCACCGATCCGCTCTCCACATAAGGGCGGGGAGTAGCTAAACGAGGTGTAGCAATTCGTGAGGACATTCCGCCTAAATAAGGAAATCCTGGTGTGAAGCCGATCATATAGATGAGATAATCGGGACGGCTATGTTCCCTAATCACTTCTTCTTCACTCACATGATGAATGCATGCCACATCTACTAAGTCAACCCCCAGCTCTTTCTCATAACAGACAGGAATTTTAAGTCGCCTAGGAGAGAATCGCTCCTCGTGCTTGTCAGCATGTAATTGATATAATTGCTCCACCAGCATGGTGTAGTTTACTTCGTATGGGTTGTAATAGATGGTCACACTTCCATAGGTGGGCACCCACTCTTCTATTCCCACGAGTGGATTGGACTGCAGTAGCCTACACCATTGACGCACGCGTCGATGGAGTTGAGGGGAGATCTCTCTCCCAAAGGACAAGCGGACGGCACGATCTCCCATAGGATGAATGGAGAATTGACCCTTCTTGTCTCCTAAATGAACCTCCTTCTCCTCCCACAATTTATCCACAACCCCTCTCTTCAAAACATACAACCCACACTTCTTTTCCACTAAGTTATCCACATTATCCACAGGGGTGTGGATGGGAATATCCACACCCCCCATGAAATCGTAATTATATGGGAAATTTCGGTTAATTTCGACAAAAAGAGCGGGTTTTCATCTACCTGATGGTTCTGTTTTTCCATATAGTTCTCACTTTTTATCCACTAAGTTATCCACACAGCTGTGGATAACTTCACTCTTCTTCTTCCCTTTTAGGTAAGAACACGCTATAAAAAGGATATATATTCCTTCATCTGTTTACGTCTTTCCTCCAAAAAGTGGACGGTTCTCATGAACAAACTAAGCTTAGCCATCCACTTCATGAACATATAGTCTACTCTTTCGAGCAGTACCTCTTCCTACCCTCTCCAATCATGCTAACAAACATCCATAAGGTTACTCCGCAGCCTCTTCATTGATTAAAGGTAAGTTAGCGTTGGCATTTAGGGTAAAGTCAGCCCGGTGCCCTCCTTGATAAGCAAAGGTACCGGCCGCAGCGATCATAGCAGCATTATCAGTACAAAGAGAGAGTGGAGGAAGACGAAGACAAACATCGGTAGTATTTGTACGAGATGTCAATGCTGAGCGCAAAGCTTTATTCGCCGATACCCCACCTGCTAAGAGTAATTGATTCACTCCCCTTGCCTTCACTGCCGCTAATGATTTTTCTACCAATACCTCTATCACAGCTGCTTGAAAACTTGCTGCTAAATCAGCGGAATAAATCTCTTCCCCCCGTTGAGTAGCATTGTGAATGGTATTCATCACAGCCGATTTCAACCCACTAAAACTAAAATCAAAAGAGCCCTCTTCTAACCATGCACGTGGAAGAGAATAGCTAGGCTTTCCCCTTTGGGCCAACTTTTCTACTTGGGGTCCTCCAGGATAAGGGAGCTGTAACAAACGCGCCACTTTATCATACGCTTCCCCAGCCGCATCATCGCGCGTACGTCCTAAGCGTTCAAATTGCATGTGATCTTTCATATATATTAATTCAGTATGCCCACCTGAGACAACAAGTGCTACTAAAGGAAAAGAAAGCGGCTGAATTAAGTGATTAGCATAAATATGACCCGCAATATGATGAACGGGAATCAGGGGTATCCCTGTAGAAAAGGAGAGCGCTTTTGCCGCCGAAACACCTATAAGAAGAGCCCCGACCAAGCCCGGACCTTGTGTAACAGCAATAGCAGTTATTTCATTCAGCTTTACTTCTGCCTGATCTAACGCCTCTTGGATAACCAATGTAATATTTTCTACATGACGACGTGAAGCTACTTCAGGCACTACGCCACCAAAGCGTTGATGCACTTCCATCTGCGAAGCGACTACGTTCGAAAGAATGTGCTCCCCGTCCGCCACCACCGACACCGCTGTTTCGTCACAGCTCGTCTCCAAACCCAGCACCAATGTCCGTTTGTTCAATGTATTATTTCTCATGTAATGTCACCCACATTATAATTGCGTCTTCGTGATTGTCCGAATAATAGCGTGGACGAATCCCTTTCTGTTCAAATCCTAATTTTTGATAAAGTGCCAATGCTACTTTGTTTGATGGACGCACTTCCAAAGTCATTTTCGTAGCTCCCAACATGAGGGCCAACTGCCGAACATAGTGCATTGTACTCTCACCTAGGGAGTAACCGCGAAATGTCGGCAAAATAGCAAAGTTGGTAATGTGAGCTTCATCCATAATGACCCACATACCACAATAACCAATTACCCGCTCTGCCACTTCCACTACAGTATAGTGGGCCATTCGATTATGCTTTATCTCTTGAATAAATGCTTGTCTCGTCCATGGAGTAGGAAAAGATGCATGTTCTACTTCCAGAACTGCAGGGATATCTTCTATTTTCATCGCACGAAAATGAACATCTGCTTGCATCATGTATGATCCCCTTGCTGTTTTTCCTTCCACTTTGTCTCCGCTTCTGTTAACTGTAAATATTCGGGAACAAAAGAATGAGCATCGACGCTCTCTCCCTTCTTCCACTTCTCCCAAGCGATCTGTGCCAAGCGGCTCGCTCGTGGGATGTTTTCATCTGCATAGCCGAAAAAAGCATCCTCGCCCACCGCCTCTATGATCATAGGGCGAAAAGAGGCGACATCATCCCCAAGAAAGAGAAGGGGCCCTTTATCTTTCAAATATAGCAACCATTCATCTAAAGGTCGCACTCCCTCAGGAGCATCCTTTTTTCCACTTCCATCTGTCCACTGATATAAACCTGTGTAGATTCGGCGACGACGCGCATCAAACATGGGTACAATCTTACCTGTAAATCTGTTGCCATTACTTGCTAATGTCTCTAAACTGGATACACCGATTAAAGGCAGTTTAAGGCTCCATGCCATTGTTTTTGCTGTGGTTACACCAATGCGTACACCTGTATACGATCCTGGCCCCTGTGCAACCGCAATTACGTCAATATCGTTAATACTCAGCCCTAAATCAGTTAGCAGATGGTTTATAGTGGGCATAAGGCGCACTGAGTGATTCTTTTTTAGATTGGTTGTAACTTCTCCTAGCACGTGCCCTTCTTCTACCACAGCCACTCCCAACACGAGCGTGGATGTATCTAGCGCCAACATTTTCACTTCGCTCCCAGCTCCTCACATAATTTCCCCACTCGAGGATGGGTTGAACTCAAACAAATCTGCCGAGTCCCCTCAGCTAGTAACGTAATTGTAACCCACCAACAATCTTCTGGTAGTTGCGGCTCAATATGCTGCGCCCATTCGACCAGAGTAATCCCATCTCCAGCAAAATACTCTTCCAAGCCCAACTCCTCTTCAGGATTTTGAATGCGATATACGTCCATGTGGTAAAGCGGAATCGGGGCTTCATACTCTTTAATCAACGTAAAAGTAGGGCTATCTACAGGATCGCTAATGCCAAGCTCTTCAGCAAAGCCTTGTGTAAAAGTAGTCTTGCCTACCCCAAGATTACCAACGAGAGCTACCACCTCTCCTACTTGCATATGCTGAGCAAGTTTCCTTCCCAACGCTTTCGTCTCCTCTGCACTATGTGTCTCCCACACACAATTAGCGTTCATGTTCTTTCACCTCTTTCGTCCATGGTTATAACCGGCACGTGTCAACTGCTCCCGTTCACCTGATCGTACAATCTCGACCTCACTTCCCCGACCGCTCTCCACATAGCCTATCGGGATCATCGGGGTCGGCGCGCTGGCAGCTTTACGTTGAAACCAAGTTGCTGGTGCAGTGCCCAGCAGCTGAAAGTCTTCCCCACCGTGTAGAGCCCACTCATACGGGTCCATCTGCATTTGGTCAGCATAAGCGATCACTTCCTTACTCAGTGGTAGCTTATCCTGTTCCAATAGAAGATGTACACCACTTGCATCAGCGATCTCCCACGCTTCTTGCGAAATCCCATCACTAATATCATTTAAAGCGATACGCTCGCCGCTAGCAGCTAGCCACTTTCCCAATGTCACACAGGGATGCGGTCGCCGGTGTGCCTGTAGCAGTTTAGGATGTAGCTCACTACGCTCCTCATCATGGTGAAGGAGAATATTTAAACCAGCAGCTGAGTCCCCTAACGTACCTGTAACAAACACAATATCTCCTTTCTCTGCAGTAGAACGACGTAGCGCCCTCCCTGCCCTCACCTCACCCAGTATCGTCAAAGTAAGTACCAATGTATGCGGGGATGAGACCGTATCTCCTCCTACCAGAGTAACCTCATGCTTAGCTGCTAACTGATACAGCCCTTTGTAGATTTCTACAAGTTCTGATTCTGACCAGTTACTCGGAACTGCAAGTGAGAGCAAAGCAAAGGTTGGCGTAGCACCCATCGCCGCCATATCACTCAAGTTAGCGGCCATCAGCTTCCAACCAATATCAGCTGGTCGCATGGTAGCTCGCAAAAAATGAACCGTCTCCACCATCGTATCACTACTGATTACCACCTGATACCCAGGCGCCATACTTACAACGGCTGCGTCATCACCCGCGTCAACAACGACAGGTCTTGTTACTGGTGGACGCTGAGCCAACAGTTGCTGGATCAGTACAAATTCATCACGCATTCCTCATCACCCCGCTATATAAAAAGACCGTAGCAGTAATCGCTACGGTCGCTGTGGAGCGGGTGATGGGAATCGAACCCACGCATTCGGCTTGGAAGGCCGATGTTCTACCATTGAACTACACCCGCATATTAGAAGTATGTTTTTACAAAGTGGTCGGGGTGACAGGATTTGAACCTGCGACCTCCTCGTCCCGAACGAGGCGCTCTACCAAGCTGAGCCACACCCCGAAAGTGCGTCAGCTGCACTTACATCATAGTAGTGATGGTGCGGTCGGCGAGACTCGAACTCGCACAGCCATGAGGCCACTACCCCCTCAAGATAGCGTGTCTGCCAATTCCACCACGACCGCGTAACTTGCTAATAGATATATGTGGTGCGGGTGAAGGGACTCGAACCCCCACGTCATAGACGCTAGATCCTAAATCTAGTGCGTCTGCCAATTCCGCCACACCCGCATGGTTACGCTACAAGTAGCGATTTATTTTTGATCATCCGGTAGATAACATCTCCCGTCGACAAGTACTATCTTACCACGGGGGTAAATGCGAGTCAAGCATTTTTTTATATTTTTTTATCGCAAGTGATCTGACCCACATCTATTCCTCAGCTAAGCGGTAACTTCAGTAGAAATGCTTTGCTTTACATATGTAATCCCAATCGTCCAAGCTTCACAAGAGTGAACCACGGACAGGAGCACAAACATCCCTTATCCCTGGTAGGAAAAAACCTTCCCAATACACATAAAGAGAAGGTTTTTATTTGGTGAGCCATGCAGGATTCGAACCTGCGACACCCTGATTAAAAGTCAGGTGCTCTACCAACTGAGCTAATGGCTCGAGACAAAAAAAATAAACATCATTGGCTGGGGCGGCAGGGATCGAACCTGCGCATGACGGAGTCAAAGTCCGTTGCCTTACCGCTTGGCTACACCCCAACAATATTAATAATGAAGTGGGGCGACTAATGGGAATCGAACCCACGAATGCCGGAGCCACAATCCGGTGCGTTAACCACTTCGCCATAGCCGCCTCAATATAAATGGCGGAGCTGACGGGATTCGAACCCGCGATCTCCTGCGTGACAGGCAGGCATGTTAACCCCTACACCACAGCTCCGCGTTACAATAAGTGTTGCAATGGTGGACGATGACGGGTTCGAACCGCCGACCCCCTGCTTGTAAGGCAGGTGCTCTCCCAGCTGAGCTAATCGTCCATAATAAATTTTTGGTGACCCGTAGGGGATTCGAACCCCTGCATGCCAGCGTGAAAGGCTGGTGTGTTCACCGCTTCACCAACGGGCCAAATAAAATATTGTCACTTCGTTATGGCGGAGAGAGCGGGATTCGAACCCGCGCGGGATCTTACGACCCCCTAACGGTTTAGCAAACCGTCCTCTTCGGCCTCTTGAGTATCTCCCCATGCATTTGGCAAATATAACTAACGAACTGTTGCTTGTCCGCGTAAATGTGTTGCGCCTTTGCTAGGAGGAAGAGATTTCTCTTCCGAGCGACATTTTTTATTATACGCTACTTTACAGTTAAATGCAAGCACTTCTTTTAAAAAATATTTTAATCCTTCTTATCTGCTAATTGCTTAATGCTGGTAAATCCCTGGTCTCAAGCGACTTTTATAATTTAACATATAACATGAAAAGATGTCAACACCCTGCTTAATATTTTTTTTACACACTCCCAAAAACAAGATATTTACACCCTCAAGGTAGGAAGCCCAGCACATAGGAGCGTTCTCCTATGGAAAGTTCGACCGTATTCTGGTATCTTATTCATATGAGCGAAAACTCATTAAACTAATGGATGCAATTTTATCGTATCAAATTTTAACGTATCCTATATAAAATAACCCTATTTACGCACTCAATAACCATATTCCTGTCCTTACTATTGACCTGGTACTAAAAAACAATTAATCTATTGAACGTAATCACTTGTAAATGATCAGGAGGATGATTGGCATCCATGACTGTACAAACCGTGTCTAGTCTCCAACTAGACGGGACCATTGTGGATACGAAGTTAGACAAAACACATTATCGCCAAGGTGAATGGGTACTCGGAGAGGTAATCATCTCTTCAGATATCGCCACTTCGTTGGAAAATATCACTCTATCCTTAGTCATTCCTATGGGAACCCAAGCAGAAGAAGAGTACTTGATGGCAGATTATCTTCTAACTGAGTCGGTTCAGGTAGAAGCAAATAAAACGGTACATATTCCCTTCCGCTTTGAACTCCCTTGGGATACACCGGTAACGCTCGATCAGTACCCCATCTTCATAAGAACGGATATTCAATCCGGCGAGGAGTACTATCTGTCGGAGATGGGTGAGATTGAAATCTTTCCACATCCTTTGGTAGAAAATGTGCTGGGTGTAATGGAACAACAAGCATTTCAACTTTTTAATGTAGAGTACAACTTTAATAAAGAGACGGAAATGCATCCCTTCGCTCAAGAGTTTACTTTCCAACCTCCGGAGTCCATCACACAGGATCTGGCCGAAACCAAGGTGATTTTTGATCCTATTGATGAAGAGGAGAAGGTAGACATTCGTATCGAACTACTTAGTCCGCAACAGGAGTCGACCCAATTCCAACTATTAGTAAACAAAACAAACCATGATGCGAGTCAGTTTGAAGATCAACTCATTCATATTCTTAACGAGTATCTACAAATTAGCTGACAAAACGTGGGTTCACACCACCATACTATGAACTCTTTCTTATTTCTTCTCACAGAAATCGCTCTGCTAAAGTAAATGCTTTAGCAGAGCGATTTCTTATTATCCTTCAATATTCTTCTCTTCCCCCACTTTTTTCTCCATCACCTTTAATATCCGTTGAAGCTCTACCTTCATTTTTTGTACCCGTTTTGCTCGGCTTTCCCACGGAAATTCCATCGTCTGCACCATCACTTCACCCATGCGGCGCTCATCGTAATGAAGGAACTTGGTCACTTGTTCCAACACACCAACTAAATCATGCAACTCTTCATAAGTTAGACGGACTACATCCTCTTCATCGGTATACTCCTGCACCGCTTCTTCCTCCTCTGTTTCTGTACTTGTCAGTTTCGATGATACCTGTACCACGTATACCTCCGTGTCTTTCATCACTAATTGAAAGCCTTGATCCTCCGCTTCGATTCGCTGAATCGGTCGTTCGCTCTCTTCCATTCCTTCCAAATCAGCTACGATCAATTGGAGCATCCATTGGATCACTCCTTGCTCCCCCATCATCATCACCCTCTCCCCGCTCAATCACAGCTATTGCTCATTCAGTTATAATAGATTAAGAGAGCGAATGCTCTATTATTTCTTGATTATAGGTAGGTGAAACCATGTCTTTACAAGATCGTTATTCTCGCCAAACACTTTTCCCATCCATTGGATTTGACGGTCAAGCTAAATTACAAGCAGCACGCGTCACCATCGTTGGCCTCGGAGCTCTAGGAAGTGCTAGTGCCAATCATCTAGTACGAGCAGGCGTGGGACATGTTCATCTCATTGATCGCGATTTTGTCGAGCACAGCAATTTACAGCGACAAATGCTCTACGACGAACAAGATGCTCATCAACGACTTCCCAAAGCGATAGCGGCTAGAAATAAATTGTCCGCCATCAATAGCGATGTCCGTCTCACTGCAGATGTTATAGATCTTACCTGGCAAAATAGTGAACAACTCTTACAAAATGCTGACCTTATCATTGATGGATCGGATAATTTTACGGTACGCTACCTACTCAATGATATCAGTGTGAAACACAAGATTCCTTGGATATATGGTGGAGCGGTAAGTGCTCATGGATCATACTTCTTCATCCGACCTGGAATAACCCCCTGCCTCACCTGTCTTTTCCCCCAACCGCCGGAAGCAGGGGCCGGAGAGACTTGCGATACTGCAGGTGTGATCGGACCGATCATCCATGTAATTGCCTCTTATCAAGTGACAGAAGCTCTGAAATGGCTTGTTGGCGATATCAACTCTCTAGATAATCGCTACCATCATTTTGATCTGTGGAGTAATCACCATTCTTCCTTTTCAGTGCAAGCAAAACGTAATCCCATTTGCCCAACTTGCGTTAAGCACCAATATCATCACCTACAACCCAACGATACATCTGCCGATTTCGTTTCTCTGTGCGGACGAAACAGCATTCAATTCACCCCTGCCAAGCGCCCTTCGCTCTCACTAACTGAGATAGCCACAAAACTTGCACCCGTAGCCCGCTTGGAACAAAACGCATTCCTGCTTAGAGCCGACTTCGGTGAGCATCAGTTAGTTATTTTTCCAGATGGTCGCATCCTCATTCAAGGAACAGATGACCCTGCGCTTGCCCGATCGTTTATCTCCAAGTATATCGGATACTAGTACGTGAACATAACCGACCTATACAGGTCGGTTATTGTTTGATCTCTCTTACGCTTGCAGGCGATCTTTCATACTGTTATACACAACATCCCAAAGCTTTTCATCCTGCACCAATCTCTCTTTAAATCCGCGATACATCTTCTTCTGTTCTTCTTGGAAGCTAGGATCTTCCGCAGGAGGAAGAGCATTGCGCATCTCAGTAACCAACTCTTGTACCTGTGGAGCCCGCGGACCCCAGACAGCAATCTCCTCCCCCGCTTCATTGAGGAGAATAAAGATGGGAATGGAGCGAGAGGTTCCATTCGTAAGGTACTGATCCATCAAATCCAAATGGTCATCACGGTTGAGACAACGAAGTGATATACCTGCCTCTTCCGCAATGCGAATCATCACTGGCATACATAACATTGCATCTCCGCACCAATCCGCGGTTAAGACCACCATCTTCAACTGCTGATCACGCAATGACTGCCACGCTGTACGATCAGCCTGCGGTACCTGAAATCCTTGGTAGACGGTGAGTAAACCTTCACGATTCACCTTCATTTCATCGATATATTGCTTTACCGTCATGCCTTTATCATGCCATATATTTAAATTCATTCTTCATCAACCTCTCATCTATGGAATAACACACCTACACACAGCCCCTCATATACTAGGAGCAAAAATAAGTATTTCGATTCGTGTGATACAAGGAGAGAGCATAATGCCCAAATGGTTAAAAAAACAACTCATGCAAGCCTATTATGGAAAAGACCGTCACCAAATACGTTTTCTCAACGATTGTTGGTTTATGTTTAATGAACAAAATAAACAACCGCTGCGACAAGAAATCAAATCATAGTGACAGTACTTAGCCCTTCCGTTATTCATTCTTCCATACCTGTAAAAATGGATACGGATTGACAGCCTCCCGGTTCCACGGAACCTTCCCTTCTTGAACGTAAATACCAAAGTGAAGGTGAGACGGAAACTGACCCGTCGTTCCTTCCGGGCCATAACCTGAATCTCCCACATATCCAATCACATCTTCTTTTTCGATGCGATCCCCTTCCTCGATCCCATCCGCATAGTGATTCATATGAGCATAATAGTAATAAATCTGCGGATGCTTACTATCGCGAAGTGTGAGGCTCCATCCACCTAATTCATTCCATCCCTTCCTCACAATTGTACCTGCCGTCACTGCCACAATCGGGGTTTTGGGTTTGGCAAACATATCTGTTCCTTCATGTTGCCGCTCCCCTCCATATGTGCGAGCTGCTCCCCATGAATCGCTATACTCAACGGCTGATTCATCTTGCTTCATAAATGGAAATGCATTCTCCTCCGCTAATGAAGCCGCTTGCCACTGATAAGACTTAGCAATTACCCTAGCTTTATCTGCCTCAGCTGGTGAAAGCTCCTCTTCCAGCCACATAGCAAACGCCTTTTCATCAGAGCCCAGCACTTTCTCCTTATTCGCCAACAACTGGGCACGTTGTTCAACCTCTTTCCGCTTAACCCCTTCATAAGTAGAAGTTACTTCATCCCAGGCAGCTAAATAAGCCCACGGAACCTTTTTCTCTTTCGCTATTTCCACATATAGAGGGGCTAATTTACCTGGCAATTCCAACTCCCGCACTTCCTGTGCATCTAGGAAGGGGGTGCGGGGGTCTATCCATGCTTTTTCCCACAAAACATACCATATACTTCCCCCTAGTATCAGAAGCAACACCAGTAACCTACTCCAACCCCTCACCTATATCTATCTCCCTTTTTCACGCTCGTTTTCTACTGGAATCATCGCTAACCCAACACGTTGTCGCTCCTCATCTACTTCCAATACCCATACATCGACAATATCACCGACTGCCACTACATCGAGAGGATGACGAACAAAACGGTCACTAAGCTTAGAAATATGGACAAGCCCATCATTTTTTAATCCAATGTCTACAAAAGCACCAAAGTCAACCACGTTACGCACGGTGCCCTTTAACTTTAACCCCTGTGTCAGGTCCTCTAGTTGAAGTACATCGGATCGCAAGATGGGGGCAGGCATCTGATCACGAGGATCTCTACCTGGACGAATTAGCGCTTCTAATATGTCCCTCATCGTTGGTAAACCGCATTCCAACTCTTCTGCCAGGCGATGCGGATCTGCCGCACGCACTTTTTGTTGGAACGCAGGCGTCCCAATATCAGCAATATTCATCCCCCAAATGGTGAGCAATGCTTGCACAATAGTGTATGATTCCGGATGAATCGGTGTTTTATCCCGCGCATCCTCACCATCCATAATTCGCAGAAACCCAATACACTGCTCATATGTCTTCGCCCCTAATCTCGGTACTTTCTTCAGCTCTTTCCGATTTGAAAAGGAGCCTTCCTCCTCACGCATACGCACAATATTGTTAGCGACAGAAGCCGATATCCCTGCTACATATTGCAATAATGCAGACGAAGCCGTGTTGACATCTACACCTACATGATTTACAGCCGATTCCACCACGGTGGTCAAACTTTGTTCTAACTGCTTTTGTGACACATCATGCTGATACTGCCCCACCCCTATTGCTTTAGGGTCAATTTTAACCAATTCAGCCAGAGGATCTTGTAGGCGACGAGCAATAGAGATAGCGCTCCTCTCAGCCACATCCAAATCAGGAAATTCTTCACGAGCACGTTTTGAAGCTGAATATACACTAGCCCCTGCTTCATTCACCATCACATAATGTAATGGACGATCCACCTCCGGAAACAGATCCGCCACAAATTGCTCAGTCTCTCTAGAAGCAGTACCATTGCCGATCGCAAACAAATCTACGTTCCACTTGGCAATACACTCTTTCATTCTTCTTTTTGCCTCATCCACGCGTGCATGTGGTTTAGTCGGATAAATAACACCATACTCCATTACCTTCCCTGTCGGATCAACTACTGCCCATTTACAACCTGTACGGTATGCTGGATCTAAAGCAAGTACCCACTTCCCACGAATAGGGGGTTGCAATAACAATTTGCGTAGATTTTCTGAGAAAATATGTATCGCTTGTGTTTCCGCTTTTTCTGTTAAAGCTGCTCGAATCTCCCGTTCAATCGCAGGAGCGAGCAAACGCTTATAACCATCCTCCAGAGCTTCTTGCAAATAACGATGAGGAAACTGTTGATTAAAGAACAACTTAGCAATATGACGAAAGATCTCCTCTTCTTCCACTACTGCTTTCACCCGCAGAAAATCCTCTCGCTCCCCACGATTGACGGCCAAAATACGATGGGGTGGTGCTTTTTTGATTGGCTCATGCCAATCATAGTACATCTCATACACACTCTCGAGCTCTTTATCTTTTGCTGTAGACGAGAGCACGCCCACGTCCCATGTGTGTGTGCGCAACCATTGTCGGATCTTAGCATCATCTGAGATGCGCTCCGCAATGATATCCATCGCCCCTGCCAAAGCATCCTCCACTGTGGCTACTTCCTGCTCTTCATTCACATATTGCTGTGCCTCTACTTCCCCTGCTTCCGCTTCTGTCGTCTTTAATAAAAATTCTGCCAGTGGTTCTAAACCGCGTTCTTTAGCTTTAGAGGCTCTTGTTTTCCGTTTCTGCTTATACGGACGATATAGATCCTCCACTTCCTGAAGTTTCTGGGCTTGTTCGATATGACGGCGAAGGTCATCACTTAATTTCCCTTGTTCTTCAATTAAGCGTAAAACTTCTTGTTTTCGTTGATGTAACTGAACCATGTACTGATAACGATCATCAATGGCTCGCAATTGCTCCTCGTCCAATTCTCCCGTTCGTTCTTTTCGATAGCGTGCAATAAAAGGGATCGTGTTTCCATCTTCTATCATGGCGATACAGGCAGCCACGTATTTTTCTTCAAATTCCATCTCTGTCGCAATTTGTTGGTAAATCTGTTTCATTTCCACACTCGGTTCACTACTTTCTATCTCTAATTCCACCTCCCTCTCATCATACCGAAAGGAGTACAAACGACGCAAACAAATAAAGCCATCTGCTCAGATGACTTCAGACGGCTCTGAATTGATGGCTTCACGCAATTTGTGCAATGCCTTGCGCTGCAAACGCGAAACATGCATTTGTGAGATCCCTAACGCTTCTCCCGCTTGCTTTTGACTATGGTTTTCAAAAAAGGTAAGCTGTAAAATCTTCTGCTCCCGCTCCGATAAAATCTGAAATGCTTTTTCCAAAATCATACGCTGATCTACTTGCTCAAAAGAGATATCCTGCTCTCCTACAAGATCGAGCAGCGTAATTTGACTTCCATCACTACCTGCTTCAATGGGACTATCCACAGAGACTGCATTGTAGCTGCGTCCCATCTCCATCGCTTCTAATACTTCTTCCTCACGAACCTGGAGATGTTCTGCAATCTCTGCCACCTGTGGAGAGCGTTGATTTAATGTAGTCAACTCCTCCACGGCACGCTTAATACGAGGACCCAGCTCTTTAATACGCCGTGGCACATGAACACTCCACGTTTTATCCCGCATATGACGCTTGATCTCACCTACGATTGTAGGGATCGCGAAGCTTTCAAACGTATGTCCATATGTTGTATCAAAGCGTTTCAGAGCCGCTAATAAGCCGATCATCCCAACTTGATACAGATCCTCATATGGTTCCGCACCACGTGAAAACTTTGCCGCCATATTAGAAACAAGTCCTTGATAGTGCTTAACCAGCTCTTCCTGTAATCCCGGATCCTCTTCTTCCTGATAGCGAACAATCTTTTCTTTAATCGATTCTTTAGTAAGATTTTGTCTCGGAGATTGCGACATGTGGCTCCACCTCATCTCTGCGAAGATACTTCGTCATGACCACCACAACCCCTTCGCCATCGCTGATCTCTACATTATCCATCAATGTTTTCATCAAATAGATACCAAGACCGCGTTCGCGCATCAGCGGCAGAGGTTGATCGTTTTGAATCGGTCCACATGAGGATTGCACACGAGCGGAGTCAAAGCTGCATCCTTTGTCTTCCACCTTTACTTCTAAACGATCCGCAAATAAAGAATACGTCACCGCAACTTCTCCCGTCGCTGTACCTTGGTATGCATGCTCCACTGCATTGGTACAAGCTTCTGCAATTGCCAGCTTCATATCTTCAATATCATCATAAGAAAAGCCCATTCGATTAGCAATCCCAGAGAGTGATAAACGGACAATCCCCACAAAATCAGGCTTTGCCGGAATATTTATTGTGATTTCATCAACAGCTTCTACCTTCATCCTTCTCTTCCCTCCTTTTCTCCTTGATGAATCGTAAAGATCTCACTTAATCCAGTTATTTCCAATAAACGATACAAGCGTGACCCTACACCAACCAACGTTAACTGACCATCCTTGACACGTAAGGCTTTATACGCTCCGATCAACACTCCTAGCCCCGTACTATCTATATAATCAACACCAGATAAATCCAACGTAATATGATCTTCTTTCTTCGTTAATGGCATCACTTTATCCCGTAACGCGGGTGCAGTGTACACATCAATCTCACCGCGAATTACTAATACTGATCCTGTATCTATCCCACTTCTTTCTTCAATTGAAACATTCATGGATCTCACCCTCCGATACTAGTACTTACTCTACCCGTTCCTCTTCCTCATAAAACCTAAAGCCGACGAAGCATTAAAATCGTTTGATCATCCCGTAGCTCATAATTAGCTTTTTCATACAGATATTGAAAAGTAGCATCTACTGTTTCTTGCGCAGTTGAGTCTAAATGATTTTCCAATATTTCCCGTAGACGGTCTCGCCCTAAAAACTGCTCATCGATTCGACATTCCGTTACCCCGTCTGAGAAAAGGATGATCGCATCCCCTGGTGCCAAATCTAAACTATACTCCTGATAGTGAACATGACGACTAACACCTAGTACCAGCCCCCGGGTAGTCATATCATAAAAACGCTTTTCGGCAGCGCAATAATAAAAGCCAGGCTCATGCCCTGCAGTGGCATATCGAAAACGGTGCGTCTGTTCATTATATAGACCGTACACCATCGTTATAAACATACTGGAGTCCACATTTCGCTCTACCACAGCGTTAATATGTCGCAAAATTTCTGATGGCGAAGGAGATTCTTCGTCTAATCCATCCATCGCGTATTTGATCATCGACATGCATAGAGCAGCAGGAATCCCTTTACCAATAATATCGGATAAAGCTACTCCAAGAGTCCCATCTTCATGTAAAACAAAGTTGTAGTAATCCCCACTCATGCGATGAGCGGGCACGCTGATGGTACCAATATCTAAGCCCGGAAAATCAGGTGCTCCATCAGGGAGGAGCGTTTGTTGCATCCCCACTGCTACTTCTATTTCCGACTCCAGCTCCTGTTGTCTTGTAACTAACATCTCGTGCTCTCGATAAGCAATACCATACCGTACCATGATTTCAATCAACACATCAAAGGATAGATTCACATCTACAGGAAGATCCTCAATCCATTCTTTTAATCCCGCTAAATGAAATCCTACTATTTCTTCCGGGGGAAGAAAATCCTCTAACATCCATTTCCCTAATTGACCTACAGCATATAAATGATCTTCCTTCTGTTCTTTTAAATAGGAATGAAGGATCTCAACATATTGTTGCTTAAAGTTCTTATCCACTCTTTCACCTCGATTGGAGTGATATCCCACCCTATTATTTCTTTATTATTATACAAAAAGTTGAGAGCCTACTTGATAAAAAAAAACGCAAGCATATGAAAAAGATGTGGAAGATTTCTCTCCCACATCTTATCACACACCGCTTTTCGTGGTTGGTACCATATCAGCTCGGGATTTTTCTTACGAATAACATCCGAATTAACGAGTATTAATGCTCAGAAGTTAAAAATCAATCAATCCCAAGCTGATCTGCAATGCTTCGTTTACGAACTCCATCATCTCATCATCCAGGCTAGTAATCTTATCAGTTAGACGCTGTTTGTCGATGGTACGTATCTGTTCCAACAAAATAACAGAGTCGCGATCAAAGCCGTTCGCCTTTGCGTCAATTTCCACATGGGTTGGTAACTTCGCTTTTTGGATCTGAGCGGTGATCGCGGCGACGATAACGGTGGGGCTAAAGCGGTTACCAATATTATTCTGAATGACGAGGACAGGCCGCACGCCTCCTTGTTCGGAACCAACCACTGGAGAAAGATCCGCGAAATAGACATCGCCACGCTTAACAATCAAGTTGGCTACACCCCACTAACCATACGAACCAACGTATCATCCGCCTCTTCTTCCGCTTCGAAAGCTTCCAATGCGTAATTGAGGTTAATTCGACCCATCTCCATGTAGCCTCGTTGCATCATTTCACGTATGACACGCTTTTTGCGCTCATTTAAATACAACTTCATCGCTCGGCGGACAAACTCGCTCCGATTCGATTTTTCTTTTGCTACCATTCCATCTACCTCTTCAAGTAAATGATCAGGTAAGCTAATCATTATTCTCTTCGTATCAGACAACTACAAGCACCCCCAACTATCTTCTCCGTTGGCGATTTTCTCTTCTCAATACTACCATTATGTCAGTTATGTTGCAAAAATATACTTTTATAGAGAATAAGCTCAACTGACGAAATGCCCACATTCTTAACATTATTCGACTTTCCCTACTTCATTCCTGCTTTGTCATTACACGTTTTCATAATTAGAATAAGTCCCCTGAGGTGGCGTGCAGATAATTGATCACCTGTGTCTCCTGTCCCTCTTTTATATATATGCGAGGCACACGGCGACTAATCTTACTCGTCACCTCATATGAGATCGTATTTAACATATCTGCCACTTCATCAACGGAGATGGATGAAGCGCGCTGATTGCCATACAATACAACCTCATCTCCTACTTTTACCGGCATGACTGAGCTAACGTCAATCATCATTTGATCCATGCAGACACGGCCCACAATCGGAACCCTCTTCCCTCCAATTAAAGCAACGCCGCGATTAGATAGCTGTCTGCTAAATCCATCCGCATAACCGATTGGCAAGGTAGCAATCCATTGTTTCCCATTTACAGTGGTTGTTTTCCCATAACTAACCCCGTACGATTTAGGTAAGCGCTTCACACGAACAACCTTTGTTTTAAGTGTTAATGCAGGACGAAGCGCAATTCTAGAACGGTCCACTTCTGGTGAGGGATAGTATCCATACAAGCTGATTCCAATCCGCACCATCGAATATGCATATTGAGGGAGATCAATAGCCGCACCGCTATTGGCCGCATGCACTATCGGGGGTAATAACCTTTCTGCTTGTAATTGATCGATTACGCGCTGAAATCGAGCCGCTTGTTCGTGTGTATACGTTTTATCCTTTTCATCTGAACAGGCAAAGTGGGTAAACAGCCCCGATACCTTAATCTTGTTGAGAGAAGATAGTTTTTCCATAATCGCTACGGTTTCATCAACGAGAACTCCCATACGTCCCATGCCCGTATCCACTTTGACATGAACTGACAACGGTCGTTCTAAATCAGTGAGCACATGTGCCATCGCTATAGCATCCTCAGATGAGTTAATCATTAGCGTGATATCTTCCTGCGCCGCGATAGCAGCTGCTACAGGTGGGGTGTATCCCATCACCAACAGAGGTACCTTAATCCCTCCCCGACGCAGTTCAAGCGCTTCATCTAAAAAAGCTACCCCCAGCCAGTCTACCCCTGCTTCCACAGCCGCTTGTGCTACTGGCTGAGCACCATGACCATATCCATCTGCTTTTACAACCGCCATCAACTGCGTACCCGAAGGTAAGTGACAACGAAATTGCTTCACATTATGGCATATCGCATCAAGATCTATCTCGGCCACTGTGGGCCTACAGTATTGAACACTCTTCATGCACTCACCCGTTTACCTTCTTAAGTTGGCTTCGCAATGCCGTGAGAAAGTCATCTGAAACCAAAAGATATATTTTTTTATTATGCAATTTACTGCGGAAGATATGTCCTAAATCATATGTCCGCTCCAAATCGAGTAACGGATACACGCTTGTTTTTCTACCGACTCTCACCTCTAAGCGATCTGCATATAACGCATAACGTGGATGCACTACTACTCGGTACAGTACAGGAAATCCAAACATAATAACAGCCGCTACCATTAGGAGAGCAATGATAAATGGTGTTGAACGCACTTCAAAAAAAGAGAGTAATACAAAAAAACCCACCAAGAATAAGCCCATCTCTATATAGCGAGTGGTGGGGCTTTTACGATATAAAAGGATTGTGTATGAGGTTGCTTCCTCACGAATGACGGAATCACTCATCGTTAGTACCTTACCTTCCCCTTATCATACCTACTTCATTGATTCTTTGTCCTCATAGGTATCATACTCTCTTTTCCGCGATATTGCAAAGGAGAAGGCTAGTTTCCAGACTGTCAATTATTCCAAAAAAAAACCCCTTCACAAGCCTTGGAAGCAGGCTATATAAAGGGATTTATACCTACTATTTTGCTGGTTGTGTCACCACGGACTGTGCAATTTTCTCCATCTCTGCCTCTGGCAAGTCACCGTACAATTCAAATTGGGTACCTTCATATGTCCAGGTCAAACGTTTTTTCTCTTCCATCTCTACCATCACTCCATACGTAAAGCCTAGATCAATCGGAGTTCCCTCCGCTGTTAAACTAGCATGGACAGCGCTCGGATGACTTTGGGCTAAAGTAAAAGGACGATCACCTTGATAGCGCATAACCACTGTTTTTCCATTCATCGACTCCACTGTATTTTCCCCTGTCAAGCGGCTTCCCTCAGGCACATAACCGGGGGTGAGAACGGAAAACTTCTCTTCTTCCTCTGTACTCGGACTCTTCTTAAGGGCGAAGGCGGAGCGATTGCGCTCGAGATCAAAGGCATCGGCATCAAAAGTAGGATTTATTTCAAAAGAATCAAACGTGACCGTAACAAGGGCTTCATGATTTTCATCATATACTTCTACTTTATCTGGACTCAAATCTTGCTTCATCCAGATTTTTTGTGATTGAAAAGATTGATGTTGTTTATAACTAGCTGCTACTTCAAACTGATACACTCCTTCCGTCGCCTCAAATTGACGCTCTTTATCTTCGATAATGCTGTTCATCAATGTTTGATAAAGATAAATTTGTCCGTTCGCTTCTGGCCAATCGCTCTGGAAGCGAAAACTTTTATCCAAATGTGGGGTTATCACGTATACTCCATCATCGTTGCGCAATAAAACTTGCGTAATCTCTTTCTTCTTATTTTTAAGAGAGACACGATAAAAATGGGGTTGTTGATACCACACCTCTACATCATACTCCTGTGGTTCATTGCCAGTAGCAACTTGCATTTTCGCTTTACTCTTGTAGCTTTCCATCTTCTCCAATCTCTTAGAAACATCCCGTATCACTTCATCTGAACTTTTGGGCCCACATCCAGTCAGCCATACGGTCAACAATAATATGATTGCCAAAAGTAACGGTGTACGACGCACTTGACCCACTCCTTTTATCGAATGATCTAAAAATATAGACTTTTATTGTTGGCGTAAGATCGCATGCACAACCTTATACTTTTGTGTATCTGTGCAAACGATCCACCCATCTAACCGCGCTTCAAACAGCCCCTTCACCGATTCCGACACTTCAAGGATGAGCCCATTTTGCTCCCACTTATTTTTACTTAACGGGGTGCGTACATGGACTCCAACTGCTGCAGAAGAACCCCAATTTCTGCAGCCACTTCTGTAGCTACCACACTATGCGCCGATTTTGTGCCTGCCGCACTTTCTGCTGCTTTGCCATGAAGATAGACACTCATAGCGACCGCTTGTTGCAAGGGAAGAGAACGTGCCAGCAGAGCGCCTATCATACCCGTTAATATATCACCTGATCCACCTTTGGCTAAAGCGGGATTTCCCGTAGGATTAACTACTTGCTTCCCATCAGGATAAGCGATAATCGTATAAGTTCCTTTGAGTACAACAGTTACTCCATAGCGAAGGGCGAAATCACGTGCCACTTGATGACGTGCCGCCTCTACCTCTGCAATAGAGATTCCAAGCAGGCGGGCCATCTCACCTGGATGAGGTGTGAGAACAACATCTTGCGCATCGCATAACCAATCTGGATCAAGAGAAAGTATATTAAGTGCATCGGCATCGAGCACGAGAGGAACTTCCGCCTGCTGTAATAGAGTGCGCAGCCATTCACCTTCAGTAGAAAAACGTCCCAGCCCCGGTCCTACTGCAATAGCTGTAATGTCACGCTGCTTTAATTCGGTTGCCGTTGGCACTATCGTAAACTTCCCTCTATTATCGGGCCACGCCCACACCATCGCCTCTGTCACTTTGCTCGCCATCACTTGCTCTGCCCATGCGGGCACAGCAAGCGTCACTTTCCCGGCTCCAGAGCGTAAAGCCCCGATTCCTGCCATTTCCGCCGCCCCTACCATCCCTTGTGCCCCACCGACGATTAACACATGTCCATATGTGCCTTTATGCCCCCACTTTTCACGCTGGCGCAGTGCCTGCTGCCACAGATGGGGATGGTTTACTTTCACCTCCGGTTCACAGAGACGAACAACCTCTGTCGGAATCCCAATGTCTGCCACAATGATTTCTCCACAATAGCGCGCAGTAGGAAAGAGATAATGTCCCCACTTGGGAAAAGCGAACGTAATAGTGAGGTCTGCATGAATACAAACAGGATGAGACTTCCCTCTATCTACATCTACTCCACTTGGCACGTCAACGGCTACCACCCAATTCAACCCTGCTTCATTAATAGCGGAGATCACGCGTGCAGTGGATGGTCGGACTTCACCGCTGAGTCCCGTACCCAATAAAGCGTCGACCACCCCATCCACAGTAGCGAGCGCTTGTAGAAAGAGAGAATGCTTTTCCTCTTCGTACCACCCAATCGGGATGTCAAGGGCTTCACAAGCTTCTAAAAAAGTGGTCGTATCTGCACTCATTCTTGCACGGCTACCCACAATCCACACTTGCACATCCCAGCCTGCCTGTTGAAGATGACGCGCTGTAACAAAGCCGTCACCACCATTGTTTCCTCCACCCGCAAGGATGAGCACTCGTCCATCAGTGTATCGTTCCTGCACTGCCTGGCTGACAGCTAGCCCCGCCCGTTCCATTAATACAACTCCTGGAATAGAGAATGCAGCGCTGCTAAGTCGATCGATCTCACGCATTTCTTGTGCGGTAACTACATACACCCTTTGTCCCTCCTAACCGCGTTATATCTATATGTGCCTATCTTCGATGATATGCAGACAAGACTGACAGGCACTTAGAGAGTGAGAATATCTGCCCCTTACTGCCTATTCCCCCTCTCTACTTCCCTTTATGGCGATGCCAATCGCTCAACCACAACTATAGCAGTAGCATAAGCCTTAGTATGAGAGATGGAGAGGTGAAGTGATACGTCCTCTCCCCACCCTAGGTTTTTCTGCGCTCGCTCTGATAGACGCAGGTACGGACGACCCGCTTTATCTTTTACAACATCAATATCTAAAAAGCCGATTTGACTACCAATTCCTGTGCCAGCTGCTTTTACAACCGCTTCTTTGGCAGCAAATCGTCCTGCCACCATTTCTAGACGGCGACGTTCATGTTGAGAAAGAAGCTTTTGTTCCTCCTCGGTGAGGATCCGTTTAAGTAAGCGATCTACTCCAATTTCCCTGATTCGATCCATCTCCACCAGATCCGTACCGATGCCAATAATCATCTCCTACCACCCCTTCAGTCCACATCCCATCGGAAGCTCCAAGCTGCTATAGCGAAAGAGGCGATTAACCATGCACTTAAAACCAATGCAGGAATCCATAGATCGATAATGGTGGCACCCGTATTCATCACCCCACGCAATGCATCCGTCAAGTATCCAATCGGTATTGCTTTTACCAAAGGTTGAAGAAACCCCGGCAGATCCCGAACAGGGAAAAAGATTCCACCAACAAAGATCATAGGAAAAGAGATTAAACCCGCTATAGGTCCAGCGCTCTCCGGCGTTTTTGCTAAACTGGCGATAATAAAACCAATCGACAAAAATGTGAGGGTACCCAATAAAATAAAGAGCAACAAGAGCAACCACGATCCATATACGTGAACCCCGAAAACAAAATATGCCACTAATACTACCACTAATGCTTGCAGTCCATTCAGCAAGATCCGAGCCGATATTTGCGCAGCAATAAAGGTAGCACTATTAAGTGGGGTTCCTTGCATCCGGCGCAAAATACCGCGTTCTCTCCAAGAGGCAATCGTCGCAGCTACCCCGTTCAAATTATTTGTCATGATTAATAGCGATAAAATACCAGGAACCAAAAAATCGATATAATTGAGCTCTTTTGCATGTACATTTTTCGCTTCCACCGTAATACGCGGCTCAAAACCAACTACTTCTTTATTTTGTTCATCTACTGCTTGTTCCACCAGCGTGGACCCAATCTCTTTTAATGTTTGATTGCTTTCATCCAAATATAGGAGTATTTTATGATCGGAAGATTTCCCATGTTGCTGTAATTGGGTAGAGAAGCCGGACTTGATCACCACCAGCGCGTCCAGTTCACCTTCTTCAAGAAGTTGAACCCCAGCTTCCACATCCTCACTTTGCTCCAACTCACTCCAAGTAAACCCCTCTTTTTGCTGCAATTGTGAGAGAAACGCTTGCGACGCTTGCGACTGATCTTGATCGACCACCGCTAATTTGAGGGAGAAAGGAGCACTGTCTTCTTTTCCTCCTAAAAGAGTACCCAAGGCTAAAATCATAAAGACGGGTAAAATTAAAGACCAGATAATCGTATTTTTATTACGTAGAAACAAGAGCAGCTGCACTTTGGTCAGTTGTAAATAAGCCTTCATTCTGCTGTCAACCTCTTTCCTGTTCGCTCCAAAAATACATCTTCCAAGGTCGCACTACGGGTGCGAAGTCCTGCAAGCAAAAACTGGTGCTCATCGGCAAGTGCAATCAGTTCCCGTAAGGTCGTCGACAAAGAATCCGTAGATAAGGTGACTATCCCTTGCTCGGATTGATGCACCTCTTTTACTCCATGTAACCGTTCCATGTGAGGATGAACGAGCGTAGACTCCAATTCGAACTGAATCACACTATCGGAAGCGAGGCTACGAATCAACCCCACTGGAGTATCAATTGCCATCACTTTCCCTTGATTCATAATAGCCACACGATCACATAACTTCTCTGCCTCCTCCATATAATGTGTAGACAAGAAGATCGTCCGGCCCTCGCGCTTCAACTGCAGAACAATTGCCCATAAGTCCCTGCGCGCCTTCGGATCTAATCCTGTCGTCGGTTCATCGAGGAATATCACTTTCGGATCATGCACTACAGCCAGGGCTATCGCCAACCGCTGTCGTTGGCCGCCCGATAAATGCTTCACTAGCGCATCTGCCTTCTCTTCTAAATGAAATGCTTGCAGCAATTCAGACAGAGGGCGTGATTTTTCATAAAAACTAGCATAAAGTCGAATGATCTCTTTCACCTTTAGATGATCAAACAACGATGTCGATTGCAATTGCACACCAATCAATTGCTTTATTCGCTTAGGGTATCGCACAGCATCTACCCCATCTATACAGATCTGTCCACCATCGGGGGTGCGCAGCCCTTCGATCATCTCCATCGTCGTAGTTTTACCTGCACCATTGGGACCTAATAAGCCAAAAACCTCTTCCTTTTTAATAGTGAAGGAGACTCCTTTTACTACCTCTTCGCGACCATACTGTTTGACCAGTCGGCTCACTTCAATCATTGTATTAGACAGCTTTCTCCACTCCTCTTATGTAATGAACGTTGCCGAGAATGAAGCTCTTCTTCTCCTCAGTATAACCGAAAGATGCAGGTCTTTTCGATGTAAGAAGAGAATGAGTGACATAAGTATCGCATTCTATATGTATCAACAAAGTGAGTTGCGGGGGAAAGTATAGAGGAAGATCGTCCGTATGTTTACTGTCGGAGGCACTGAACGGAGGGATTGTACATGATTGAAAATCAGGAGAATAACAGAAAGGTGATTTACTTAGAGTCTGCCCGCAAAAAGAAAGGTGGTAAACTTTCCTCCACTGAACATCAAGAGAACACACCTTTACTCATGCGCAAAGTGAGTAAAGGCGCGGAGAAAGTATCCCCAAACCCCATAATCACAAAGAAGACACCATTTACTTATTCAACCGGGATTCTTGATTGTGATCACCATACGAAAATTATGGTGAAAATAAACAATCAACATGAGCAACAACTTCCTGTTCATCTGCAGGCATATGACTGGTCTGACGATCAGGCGTATCCTCTCTCCTTGTCTGAACAACGTCCGATCGTCCTCGCTCCGCACAGCAAAGAGACAATCACCATTCCCTTCGATCCAAATCAAATGCGATATGAAGTTCGTATTCAGTCCCCCAAACGGAAATCATTACGTGTTCACCTCGTTCTCCTCGCTCAACCGTGTGCCGAAAAGCCCGATCTTATTCACATTCAAGAAATTCCTATCCAGCAGCAATACCCTCCTTACACCTTTTTTATGATCCTGATACTGATTGGACTACTTACCCTTCTACCCGTTTTATGGTTAATCATGTAGAGTAGATGTGACAACTTCCTGATATTACGCATGTGTTTGTAGGGCTTTACACGTGTATGAGCGAAGTTAAAAGATGGACAAGATGCATAAGGAGTTGGATACGATGTACCAAGTCAACAATAAGATCACTATTATCTCTGAAGAGCAAGCTCAACACTTACGGGAACGTTTTATGAAGGCACCGCAATCGATGAAAGAAGTACCCGGTTTTATTTCCTTTCGTCTTCTACGAGCAGAAGATGGATCCCACTTCATCGTAGAAACAACCTTTACCGATAAGGAAGCATTCCAACAGTGGACAGCTAGCGACCACTTTCAGCAAGCACACGGAGGAAAGAGGAAACAAAATTCCTCCTCAGATAACTTAGCCGCCTATGATATAATCATAGCGTAGTCTATAGATTAAAGGAGTTTAGAAGACAAATGGATTGGACATATAAGATCACTTTATTTCTACACGTTATCTTTGTCGCCACCTGGTTTGGTGGATTATCAATGATGACCATCTGGACCCGAAAAGCGATGAAAGGAAACCCTACACAAGCACAAAAGGTAGAATCCCTTCGTTCTATTCACCGTGTCAACCTTACGATGTTAATTCCAAGTAGTGTAATCGCGCTACTCACTGGATTTTATCTTTATTTTTCTATCGGGCTCGACCCAACCCCGTTGTGGTTGCTCGTGAAAGAAAGATTTGCTAGCATTGCGATTCTCGTCTACATTCTCTTCTTTACCTTCTTCGGGAAAAGCTTGCTTAAAAAAGCAAGTGCTGACACCGACCAAGTAGACGCTGGCATGAAACGTTATGCTATGTTTTTAAACATCTCTACACTCGTATTACTCATCATCATCTTTTTTGCTACCACCAAAATCTCATAACAGATCACAAATACCCGAACACAAGGTAGAATCACCTTATATTCGGGTATTTTCTTGTCGAAAGATCGGCTTCTCCACCCAATCAAAATGCACCTTCATCAGCCATAATAACCCGATATTGGCAAGCGTAGAAAATCCAATATTCCACCCATGATCATAGTAAATGCGATGCTGTAAATGAAGTACCCATTCCATCCAATCTAGACCCGCCACACCGCCGCTCCACCACATCCATCGCCACAATTTCCGCGTTGGATACTGCTGCACAAAAATCCATACACCTACCGGATACAAACTGAGATTAAGGAGTATATTGGGCCATAAATCCGGAAGAAGTGGATCTTTATAATACCAAAACCCCCACGTGACAAAAATTGTATCCAAAATAAACGAAAGTAACGCTCCAAACAGAGCAGTCGGATACCCGATACGCCACCGTGATTTATCAATTATCGCTATCCCTAACCCCCAGAAAATCAGCGCCATCAGCAGAAACGGCATAAAAAAACACCTCCCTCCTCTTTAATATGGTTTTAGAGAGAAGGGAGCATGCACAGCTCAGGTATTATAGCACTTTTCTATCAATCAACAGTAAGGATTAATTTTCTCTTTTTAATGATCATATAAAGGGCGAAAAGCATGACAGCCAGTCCGCAACCCGTCAAGATCAATCGCAAGGAGACACCGACGGAGAGCAAGATCGAAATCATAGCGAAAGACAAGGGCTTTAACCCCATTGATGCAGTCACAACCATTCCCATCACACGTCCAATCTTATCCTCCTCTGTTTTCTCCATCAATAAGCTCATAATGGGAATATCGATAAAAGCGAGACTAGCTCCCATGATAGAAAGCAACAAAATCCCTTGCCACAAAGCATCAATCTGACTTAAGCAGATCAGCCACATCCCAAGCGTAACCATCAGACCCATAGCGATCAATCCACGTTTTTTACGGATATTTAATCCTCCAACCACTACAGCCCCTATAAGCATCCCCCCAGCAAGCGCACTTTCCATATAACTTAAGTCAAGGGCGTCTCCAGCGAGAAAGAGGTCGACGATGAGGGGAACACCCATCATTAACGCGCCACTAAAAAAGAGGTTAACCACCATTGCTATGCCCATCAGCGTCAGTAAAAAGGAGGACGTGCGTACATAACTCCATCCTTCTTTCATATCTTTCCAGACAGAGGTTTTACCTGCTGCTACGTGGGACTCCTGTTCATCCGTTTCCTTTTCTTTTATAAAGAGAAGAGCAACAACAGCAAGAAGCAGTACAGCGGCAATACTTAAAAATGAAGTTTCATAACCGATCACCATGGTCATCCCTGCCAACATGGGAGCAATCATCATTGAGGATTGCATCGTCATCTGAATAACCGCGTTGGCCCTCGTCAACTTCTCCTTGCTCACGATGCGGGGAAGAAGAGAGCTTTGCGCCGGCCAAAAAAAAGCATCTAATACACCAAAACCAAGAGCAAAAAAGGTAAGCATCCAAATATTAAGGTAGTCGAACAGTAAAATGGCTACCATCGCTATCACTAAGAGGGCTCGTGTACCATCTGAAACCGCCATAATCGTGGAGCGACGAAAACGATCCGCGATTACGCCTCCCACCATCATAAAAAGAATGCGAGGAACGGTCGTTGCCATCATCACCATCCCCAGAGAGGCGTGTAAGCCTAACGCTTTAATCACGTACCATGATTCTGTAATCATATACATAGAGATGGCAAAACCAGAGCATATCGTTGCCACCCACAACAGGAGAAACGAGCGATTCCGCCACAGCGACCCACCTGTTTTCTCCAATGCCACTTTATTTTCTGCCACATGTACCGCTCCTGCTCCCATGCCTTTTCCTCCTAGTGTTGATAAGCTACACTCATAATATCCTAGGTTTCTTCCTCTTCCTACGGTCGCCCGCTTGAAGTAGGCTCCGTCTGCGGTCCGATTTCATCCTCAACAACGCAACCTGATATCTCTGTTTTCTCCTCCGTTTGAAATCCAACACTACTGAGGTAATACCATTTTCCGTACTCACCCGCTTCATCCTGCAGCTTATCCAATTCACTTACCAGTTTGCGATAACGTGATAACCACTCTTTAAACTGGTCTTCACGTAGCCGATATTCGGCTTGCATCGATAAGTTGCTCCAAGTATCATGGGCACCTTCTCTCATCTCAAATGCTTCATCCGGTGCCATTAAGGCACGCTGTTTAGCGCGATTTAGCATTTCTACAATTGTGTAGCGCCGTGTCTGTTTCAACTCTGCTACATGTGGCAACAGGGAATCTGAAATATAAAAATCAATAGCCACCGCTTGATAAAACTTTTGTACGATTCCTTTTTTCTCTTCTTTACGCACTAGAGAAATTAACCCATTCTTTTCTAACTCCCCCAAATGATAATGGATACGGGAACGAGAATGTTCTAACTTCTTCGCTAATTGTTGTCCTGTATATGCGCGCTCTATCAAATGAAGTAACATACGGATGCGTAGTGGATCACTAATCGCCTTAAGCTGTTCATAGCGATCCAATTGAAAAGCCCTCTTCTGCTTGATATCCGGCATCTAAATCAAGCTCCTTTTCTTACACGGTAAAATTTATTTACCCGTATTGTATACTTAGACAAGCAGAGGAGTCAATGCTTTTTTCAGCACTCATCACTCCACCCCTTTAGGCATACATTGAGATGATAAGTAGCTAATAATGGGGTGAAATGATGATTACGATCAGTTTATGTATGATTGTTCGTGACGAAGAGAAGACACTTGCGCGCTGTCTCGATTCGGTGAAGGATATTGTCGATGAGATTAATATTGTGGATACAGGTTCGGTAGACCGCACCAAAGAAATTGCCCGCCGCTATACTGATCGTATCTATGACTTTGCATGGATTGATCATTTTGCCGCTGCCCGTAACTACTCATTTGAACAAGCAAGCAAAGAGTATATCATGTGGTTAGATGCGGACGATGTGCTCCTAGAGCAAGATCAACAAAAATTAGCTTCCTTAAAACAGGAGCTTGACAACACCACTGATGCCGTATCGATGGATTATCACCTTTCCTTCGATAAGAACGGAAAAGTGACCTACAGCTTAAAACGGTACAGACTGGTCAAACGTGAAACTCGCTATGACTGGGAAGGTGTCGTCCATGAATGCTTACCGATTGGCGGGAAGATTGTTCACAGTGATGTGATTGTCACGCATCAACCCATAAAGAAGAAAGAAAAGGGGGATCGCAACCTCCGTATCTATGAGCATCACTTAGCACAGGGAAAAGAGTTTACTCCCCGCGAACTTTACTATTACGCAAACGAATTAATGGAACATAAGCGTTACGAAGATGCCGCTACTTTTTATCAAAAGTTTCTAGACGGCGGTCGCGGCTGGATCGAAGACCGCATCAATGCCACCCTCAAATTAGCAGACTGCTGTGTTCAGCTCGGTGATGCCGAACGTGGAGCCGCCGCCGCCTTACTCGCACTTAAATTGGATGCTCCACGAGCCGAAACGTGCTGTTGGCTCGGAAACTACTTCCTAGAAAAAGGGCAGAACAACACATCCGTCTATTGGTATGAACTAGCTACAAAGTTAGAACCGCCTACTGACTTCACAGGACACCTTAACCACAGCTATTGGACCTGGCTTCCCCACTTACAATTATGTGTCGCCTATGACCGGCTCGGCAAAAGACAACGTGCCTACTACCACAACGAAATGGCACGTCGCTATCGTCCACATGATGCCAGCGTACTACACAATAAAAAGTATTTAGATTCCATCCTAAAAAAACCACTTCCCGTTCACACCGCCTCTATCCATGACTCATTCTCTGCTGAAGAAGAGCGCTTCTCTCCCATCTTTATCGGTGGTGAAGGACGTTCTGGAACCACTTTAATGCGTATTATTCTCGATAGTCATCCCCATATTGCCTGTGGTCCTGAAACTGGATTTTTTGTCCACCCTCATGTAGAAAAACTATCTAATCAATTGGCACAAGCATACCGCATTCGTCTACTTGAATATGATGCCTCTCCCCAGAACACGATGGACTTCGCTTTTGGCCAAATGCTGGAGCAGTTTCACGTACGCTATATGAAATCTAAAGGAAAACGTCGCTGGGCAGATAAAACACCAAAGAACATTTTATCTATCCCCTTTATTCATCGCTGCTTTCCTGACATGAAATTTATTCATCTCATCCGTGATGGACGTGATGCATTTAGCTCACATCTAACAATGAATTGGGGAACGAAAGATGTAAAACAATTTGCTCAGCGCTGGACATATACGATGAAGTTAGGACGCCAGTACCGTTCGATGACTGACAGGTATATAGAGGTAAAATACGAAGATCTCGTCCTCTCTCCTGAGGAAACGTTACAGCGTGTGATGGCATTTCTAGAAGAACCATGGGATGATGCACTCCTGCGCCATCACCAGCAGCCTCATGATTTAGGGGAAACCTTCGGTCAAGAGAGCAGTGTCTCTCAAGTGATTCAGCCCATTTACACGCACAAGATCGGTCGCTGGAAGACGGAACTGACGGAGGAACAATTGCACCTCTTTATGGAAATAGCAGCTGACGAGATGCGAGCGATGGGATATGAGGATAAATAGTGTCACACAATCGCACACAGCTGTTGCGCATGAACCTACTCCCTCGTGGTACAATCGTAGCTAAGAAGAATCATATACGAGGTGACAAAGATGAAAATCATGATCTTTCTCGGTGCGATCAATATGTTTTTAGCTGTTGCGCTAGGTGCGTTTGGTGCTCATGGGCTAGAAGGAAAAGTATCGGAGCGGATGCTCGCTAATTGGCAAACAGGTTCTTCCTACCATATGACGCATGCGCTCGGCTTATTGCTCATTGGATTAGTAGCCAAGTTTACCGGCTCTTCCCCACTGGTGATGACAGGAGGCTGGTTTATCCTTGCCGGCATCATCATCTTCTCTGGCAGTCTCTATCTGATGACGCTTACTGATGTAACCAAACTGGGAATGATCACTCCTATCGGTGGAGTCTCATTCCTTATCGGCTGGATTTTAATCGCTGTAGCTGCACTAAAAACCATATAGCAAAAAAGTAAAAACAAAAAAATCAGCTGCATATAAACCGATCGTAGCAGCTGATTTTTTTGTTCCCTCATTTTTCATCTGTTCCTCTTTTATTAAGGAGTAAAACTCCTTCCATCCCAGCGTAAATAGGTAAGTCGTTCTTCGTCCCACTCCACCCCAATCCCCGTTCCTTGCGGAATCGGAACTTGTCCTCCCTCAGGCATGAGCGAGATCAACTGGTTTAACGAATTCTCCATCCAATCCCATTCTATTGGTTCAATCCCATCCCCTTGCATTTTACTCCATGCAGGGAGGGTAGATTGAGCACAGAGCGCATACAGACGAGAGAGTGGCCCATCATATGTATGAGGTGTAATGCGCGTCCCAAAGTGACGTCCCAAATAAAGGCTTTGCCGAAACGATTCCACTCCTCCCAGATGAAGTAGATCTGGCTGGATGATGTCAAGTGCCCCCTCCTGTAATAACGGTAAAAAAGAAGCGGTCGTAGGTAGTCTCTCTCCCCCGGCAATCGGCAGAAGTGCATGTTGACGCAGGAGACGGTATCCATCCACCTGCTGGATGGGAAGGGGTTCCTCAAACCACATCCAATGGCATTGGTCGCTAAACACTTCGTTCCACTTCAAAGCGGTACCCACATCGTAGCTTTGATTCGCATCGAGGGCGACTTCGCCTGCTTCACATAAGCGCTCTTGGAGAGCACGAATATGCTTTTTATCCTCACAAAATGTCCTTCCTCCTACCTTTACTTTAAATTGACGAAAGCCTGCATCAAAGGCACTTTCCACTCTTTCTATCGAACGCTCCATCCAATCGATACGACCACTATAAGATTGAAAAGAAGCGTAGACCGGAATCTGCTCATGTCGGCACCCTCCCCACCAGTCCACAAGAGAAAGTCCTGCGCAGGTGGCTTTAATTTCCGTTAAGGCCATGCTTACTCCCGCTGCCAGAGCAGCCGATTCCTGCTGTAGTAAGGGGAGCCATCTCGCCTCCTCCATCACATGCTTACCCCGCAAAAAAGGAATCACCCACTGTTGAAACTGAGTTTCCAATTGTGGTAACCAACCTTTGCACTCTCCCCACCCCACGATGCCTGCATGTGTGACAAGACGAATAAGAAAGAGGCTCCGATATGCTTTTAAGCCATTGGCATCTCCATAAGGTTCCTCCAAATGATAAAAGAGAGGAAACGTTTCTACTTTTTCAATCTGCATTCCCCGCCAGTTTGCATGTCCTTCCATCCGCGCTCGCCTCCATCTCTCGTTCATATCCCTATTGTTCCATATCTCCCCTTTTTATTATCCCTGCACGAGCATGAAAACCCAAAATGAGGAGACAATAGTGAAAGCCTTGCAATTCGACAGCGGAAAAGGAGTGTACCTATGAATTGGTCTGGATGGGAATGGGATCGCGTCTTAATTTTATTTGTCAGTCTCGCATTCCTGATGATTGCTGTACAGGTGACCATGTATCACTATCGGCAAAATTTCCATAAGAAGGCGATGTGGATTCCTGTGATCGCCGCTCCCCTCTTCTTTATCGTTGGACTATCGCTTACCTTTTACAATGTATCCTGGCTCGCCTCCCTCTTTCTTTTTCTGATGTGGCTCGGATTGATCGACGGCCTAATCGGATTTATCTATCACGTTAAAGGAGTAGGTAGCCGAGTTGGTGGCTGGAAATTACGTAATTTCTTGATTGGGCCGCCTATTATGATGCCCCTTATGTTTTCTGCGCTCAGCGTATTAGGTCTCATTATTATGTATTGGAGGTGAGTACACATGAGTTCATCCCCTTCTTCCAATTATCCTACTTATGACGTGATGAAAGAGAAAGAGAATTGGGATAAGCATACACAGCAAATTGTGAACAGGCGTCTTTCGGCAACCACTAACTATCACTACCTTACTCAACACGAGGCAAACCTGATTCGTATCCTAGCACATGCTCTCCTCTACGATGGCGAAGAAGAGATCCTCACCTTTATCATCGCTCATATCGACGAAACACTTCACTCCTCCCCCGGGGAGGGACAGCGGGAGGAGCACGTTCCCCCCGCACCCACTCTAGTTCGTAGTGGGCTAAAAGCATTAGAAAAGACATGTAACCTAGAATTTAAACAATCCATCCCACTACTAAAACCCACCCAATTAGATCACCTCTTGACCCAGTTAAGCCAGGGTGAATACGGCATGAGAAGCGAATGGCGTGGACTACCTAGCATCCCATTCTTTAAAAAACTACTCACATTAACTGTGGAAGCGTACACCGCCCACCCCACCATCTGGTCAGAAATCGGCTATGGCGGGCCTGCATATCCTCGCGGGTATGTTCGTGCTCACCTTGGCCAACGTGATCCCTGGGAGGCAGAAAAATCATGAAACGGAAGTATGGACAAGATGAAGTAGATGTCCTTATCGTTGGCGCTGGGGCCGCAGGTGGAGTGCTTGCCAAAGAGTTGAGCGAGGCGGGGATGTCTGTCGTTGTACTGGATGCTGGTCCGATGCGGGATCCACAAGAAGATTTTGTCAGCGATGAATTAGCGATGAAAAAGCTAGCTTGGCAAGATACACGCCTCGTTGCCGGGCTTAATCCACTCACCATGGGGGAAAACAATAGTGGACGGGGTGTAGGTGGAGGCACGGTTCACTTCACCGGGGTTTTCCTTCGTTTTCACGATTCCGACTTCCGCACGCGCACCATTGATGGCGTAGGGGAGGACTGGCCGCTCACATACGATGAGCTCGCCCCTTATTACGATCGCATTGAAAAAGAGATTGCCATCTCTGGCCCCCACCATTTTCCCTGGGGGAATTTTCACGGCCCTTATCCTTTTCCTGAACGTGAGCCCCTCAGCCCAAATGCGGAATTGTTTCAAAAAGGGTGTGAGAAACTATCCATTCCAACAGTAGTAACTCCACTCGCCATCTTATCTGCTCCCTTTCAAGGCAGACCACCCTGTATCAATCGTGGATTTTGTAACCAGGGATGCATGCCCAATGCTAAATTTAGCACCTTGATCGTACACATCCCACTAGCGATCAAAGCTGGTGCTGAAGTATTGCCCAACTGTACCGTGACGCAAATCATGATGAATAAAGAAGGACGGACAACGGGAGTCGAATTTATTTACAAAGGAAAGTCTTATCAACAAAAAGCTCGGCTCGTCATCTTGTCCGCTTTTGTGATAGAAACCCCGCGCCTTCTCCTTCATTCTGCCAATGCCCAGTTTCCCGATGGCCTTGCTAATCACAGTGGGTGGGTGGGTAAAGCTATCATGCCGCACAGCAGTCACGATGTGTATGGTAAGTTCGATATGGAAGTACGCCTCTACAAGGGGACACCTGTTCTTGCCACCACACAAGAGTACTATAAAACGGATCTTGCTCGAGGATTTACACGGGGATATACGCTTCATGCCCATGGCGCACGCCCCATGGAGTTTGCCAGTGGGATCACCCATTCGCAAAGTGGATTTCTATGGGGAGAAAACTTACGGCAAGCACTGCTCGACTATAACCATTATGGACGTATCACCTTAGTAGGAGAAGTTCTGCCAGCAGAACAAAATAGGGTAACCTTAGCGGAAGAGAAAGATGAGCATGGCGTACCTCGCGCCAAGGTCTCCTTTCAATACGGTGAGAACGACAAACGCTTAATTGCCCACGCCGTCACGATGATGAAAGAGATCATTCAAGCAGCAGGGGGCTGGCCCCACTTTGTCGTTCCCGATACGGCTCATTTGATGGGGGGATGTCGCATGGGTGACGATCCTGCTACCTCCGTGGTCAACTCCTTTGGTCAAACGCATGATATCCCCAACTTGTTCATCTGCGATGCGAGTACGTTTGTCACTTCCGGAGGTGGAAATCCAACGGAAACTGTAATGGCATTAGCTCTGCGCTCAGCAGATCACATTAAAGAAAAAGCAAAAAAAGGGGATTTAGGTATGTAAACTCCCTCAATGATTTGATAAGGCCTAAAGAGGACAAAGCTTATATCCTCTTTAGGCCCTTTATTTAATATAGCGATGTTTAGTTTATCTTAAGTTATCACTGATGGCACCCTATTTCTGTTCTTACATATACATAACAACAGTTAGCACCATCACGGGAGGAATCTCTTTTGAATCCGATCATCGTCCTTTACTCCACCTATCTCGGGGGAAGCTCGGCTGACTGTGGAAATGCCATCACTTCCGACGAAGCCGGTTTCACCTATATCACAGGGTTGACAGATAGCACAAACTTTCCCGTCACATCCGGCGCTTTTCAAACCATTTTTCCTGACGCTTGTAGTGTCTTTGTAGCCAAGTTAAATCAATCCGGTTCAGGGATCGTTTACGCCACCTATCTCGGGGGTGAAAGAGCAGTAAATATAGGGAGTGCGATCGCTGTCGACGATGAGAACTGTGCCTATGTAACTGGGGAAACAGGCTCAACTCAATTTCCTGTATCGACAAATGCCTTCCAGTCACAATACCCTGGCGGCGACGCCTCTGCTTTTGTCAGTAAGCTTAATGCAACAGGTACCTCCCTCGTCTTCTCCAGTTACTTAGGTGGAAATCAAAATGACTTTGGTAACGGGATCGCAGTGGATAAAGAGAAAGCCACTTATGTGACTGGCATAACGGCATCATCAAATTTTCCAGTCACGAGTTCCTCCCTGCAAACCCAGTTTAGCGGTGGCGGGTTTGATGCTTATGTAACAAAGATCAATCAGGCAGGCCGCTCCCTTCTTTACTCCACCTTTCTCGGTGGAACGAAAGAAGACTTTGGTTTCGCGATCGCTCTCGATGAAAATGGATCAGCCTATATAACTGGGGAAACATGCTCCACCAACTTCCCTACCACGACAGGTGCGTTTCAAACGCAATTTGCAGGACAAGGAAATTCCAATGCTTTTGTCAGTAAAATAGATGCCACGGGTTCCCAATTCAACTATTCTTCATTCCTCGGGGGAACAAGCCGAGATTACGGAGCGGGAATCGCTGTCGATGTTACAGGGGCCGCCTATGTAACCGGTGGCACTCAATCTGGTAACTTCCCCATCTCCTCCTCAGCGTTTCAAACGCAATTGAATGCAATTGAAAGTGCGTTTGTCACCAAAGTAAACCCTAACGGATCTCAACTCGCCTACTCCTCCTTTCTAGGAGGAACCTTTGTAAATGAAGGGAACGGTATCCAAGTGGATGCGCAGGGGCAAGCATGGGTGACAGGATCGACAGAATCAATCGATTTCCCCGTTACCCCTACAGCCTTTCAGCGAACACAACGGGGGGACACCAGTGCCTTTCTCTCTCAAGTGAATCTAACGGGAAGTAAATTGCTCTACTCCACCTATATCGGCGGTTCCCGAGTCACGATGGGAAGAGGGGTTGGGATTGATAGCATGGGCTCCGCTTATGTAACAGGCGATACCACCTCCACTAACTTTCCTACCACACCTGGTGCCCTAGAAGAAACGTTTCAAAGTGCCATTGATACTCCTGACGCTTATGTAATCAAAATAGGAACCTTTACACCTGTTGGAATAACAGGTGCCACTGGTGCCACTGGCGAACAAGGGATGCGTGGTCCACGGGGAGCACGGGGGGTGAGAGGAGAGAGTGGAAGCGGGAGATAATCCATTCTTAGTATCTCATATGACAAGCACTTGATTGCTTCATTCGTTCTGAAACAAGCCGGCTTTTGCATAATCCCGTAGGAGAGTCTTTGATACCTATAGAAGGGATGATATTCCATTGAAGAAAAAAGCAACACTTCAACTCCCCCCTCTCTATATACTTCAACATAACCATCTTCGGCTTCTCTGTTACAAAAACCATGTGGTATTCCAGACGGGCATTTCCACCTCATCAACCCCAGAGCTATCCTTACACTTTCATAAACCTGCTGATTCTCTCTGTTCATCTCCCGTACGAGAAAAAAATTACATCACCTACCCTCAACTTTGGCAGAAGATTGACGCTCGCTTTTATTTAGATTCAGAACATTTTAAATATGAATTTATTGTTCATCCAGGAGCCAATCCCAATCACATTCGACTTTCTTACTTCGGAGTAACCTCATATACTCTCCACTCGGATGGGGAACTAATGCTTCTCACCCCTGCAGGATATTGGCATGAAAAAAAACCTATCAGCTTTCAAAGAGTCACAAATGATGAGGCACTCACTATCCCCACATCGTTTGTTCTTCATCCTGACAAAACAATCGGCTTTCTCTTAGAAGATTATCATTCCGATCTCCCGCTCATCATTGATCCGATCGTGTTTTACTCTACTTATCTGGGTGGAATGCGGGTGGATGAGGCTACCGATATTGCCGTTGACCAGTCAGAATCCGCATATGTAACAGGGTTTACTGAATCGGATAATTTCCCGATCACTTCGGGTGCCTTTCAAACAATCTTAGCAGGAGATTTTAGCATCTTTGTCACAAAGTTTAACCAAACTGGAAGCTCACTCGTCTACTCTACTTTTATCGGGGGCAATATTTTTGACGGCGCCAACGCCATAACCCTCGATGATATTGGAGCTGCCTATGTAACTGGCGAGACCAGTTCCACTGATTACCCTGTCACTTCAGGAGCACTCCAAACTACTGTGGGGGGATCGTTTGTTACAAAGCTCTCTCCTGACGGCTCTTCTCTCCTTTACTCCACTTATTTTGGCGGTCCAAGTTTCATCACACAGGGATGCGACATCCTCACTGATAGTGCAGGCAACGCCTATCTAACTGGGACCGCAGGTGAGAATTTCACCGTTACCAGCGGTGCCTTCCAAACCATCCTCAAAGGTCCGCGTGACGCCTTTATAAGTAAGTTAAACGCGACGGGAAACTCGCTCATCTACTCTACCTTACTCGGAGGAGGCGGACTTAATGTAGTTAACGAAGGGTCAGCCATCGCGCTTGACAAGTCTGGTAATGTTTTTGTGACCGGTAGTACCAGTTCCACTCTTTTTCCTGTTACCAGCCAAGCCTTTCAAACGATCAATCCCTCCTCTTCTCCCTTCTCCAACTCTGTTTTTGTGACCAAGTTAAATGCTGAGGGAACATCACTTCTCTATTCCACTTACCTTGGAGGAGAATTAGAGGATAATGGGACAGGGATTGCGATCGATCCTTTCGGTTCCGCTTATATAACCGGTGAAACGGCATCCCGAAACTTCCCCACTACCGCAGGTGCGTTTCAAAGAGAAAATGAAAGTTCAGCCGCCTTCATCACAAAATTTTCCCCTAGCGGATCCAGATTAGTTTACTCAACCTTTCTTGGTGACAGCAGTGTAGGTGTTGATATTGTATTGGATCGTTTTTTCAACGCTTGGATAGTAGGCTTTGTAGGTGTAGACAATTTTCCTGTTACCGATAATGCCTTCCAGCGAGTACGTGAAGGTAACTTTACGAATATATTTCTCACCCATCTCAACTTTGCAGGTTCTGGCTTGCTTTTTTCCACTCTCTATGGGGGAAGCTCCGAAAATATGGGAGCGGCCATCGCTCTTGACTCTGCACAACGAGTCTACGTTACAGGACCTACCACTTCCGCTAATTTTCCCATCACACCCGGTGCCTTTCAAAGTCAATATCGGTCTGATATTGCCACAGAAGATTCTTTTGTTTTCAAAGTTGGCTCGCTCATGCCTGTAGGGCCGACAGGTGCAAGCGGAGCAACAGGAGCCCAAGGGAAACGCGGCCCACGGGGAGCACGCGGCCCACGCGGAGCAGGTGGGGATATTATTGAGTCTTAAAATCCGTATAGGAGGTTACTATGATTACGACAACAGCAAGGCAGATCCCTAATGAGCGCAACCTTGACATCAGAGGTGCAGACAATCTACTTTCCTCCCAGCCCTTTCCTACTATAGATGCTGCGCACTCTTATCCAGTCACATCTCACTCTTCATTTCGATGTGTCTTCCATCCCGAGTACGTCACCTTACTGTTTCCGACAACGACAACCACACTTCAACTTCGCTTTCTCGCCCCCAACCCTGAAGTCATCCTGACAAACTCATCCAATCTATCCGAAAATCCCTTCGCATCTGCTACTGAGATCTTGTACCACGATCTATGGCCTGGTATTACAGCTCGCTTCCATGTAACAAACAGACGACTAAAATACGAGTTTATCGTAAGTCCTCGTGCCGATCTTGACGATATTTGCCTTTCCTACCACGGTGCTGATCACCTCTACCTTCACCCCTCGGGTGATCTTCATCTCTATACGGCCCATGGCATGCTCGTAGAAAAAAAACCGGTAAGTTTCCAACCCCCTCATAAGACGGAGATCAACACCTGCTTCAGCCTAGATAACAAACAGCAGATTCGCTTTGTTCTAGAGGAGGAAGTGGATCGTTCCCTGCCACTAGTGATCGACCCAGTCATCTTTTACTCCACCTATCTAGGGGGGAGGGGTAGCGATACTGGAATGGGAATCGCCGTCGATCGCTCTGGATTTTCTTATGTAACAGGGAGCACCCAGTCCCGAAATTTCCCTGTCACTAGTGGTTCATTCCAAACCTCCTATCCTGGGGGAACGTTTAGTACATTTGTCACAAAAATAAATCAAAGCGGCACCTCACTCGTCTATTCCACATTCCTCGGGGGGAGAGAAAGTGATGTAGCAAACGCTATCCGTGTCAATTCCGATGGAGAAGCATATGTTACGGGAGTTACCAGCTCTACGAATTTCCCCATTACTTCAGGTGCCTTTCAAACCATCTTCGACAGTATTGACTCTTTAGCTTTCGTCACAAAGCTTACTGCCACCGGCTCTTCTCTTCTCTTTTCCACCTACCTCGGCGGAGATAATAGCAATGTGGGTCAGGGAATCGCACTGGATCAACAAGGATTTTCTTATGTAGCCGGCACAACTGCCTCTGACAATTTCCCTGTGACCAGCGGCGCCTTCCAAACACAACAAACGGGTTCTTTTAGTGCTTTCGTCACCAAACTAAACTTGACTGGAACTTCCCTCCTCTATTCCACCTACCTAGGTGGAAGTGAAGTTGATGAAGGCTTTGCTCTCACCGTGGATAACAATGGGTCTGCCTATGTCACTGGGGAAACCTGTTCTCCTGATTTCCCCGTCACCTCATCCGCCTTTCAAACAATCTTTGGGGGTGGACTAGAAGATGCCTTTATCACAAAGTTACATCCCAGCGGTCGTTCATTGGTCTATTCCAGTTACCTAGGTGGCTCTTCACGTGACATTGGCGTTGCCATCGCCATCGATCCAGCCGGATCTGCTTATATAACGGGAGGAACGGAATCGGATAACTTCCCTGTGACCAGCGGTGCCTTTCAATCCATCGCTAGCGGATTTGAAACTGCTTTTATTACGAAAGTTAATCCCACTGGGACCGCCCTCTCTTATTCCACTCTCCTCGGGGGAAGCGGCACAGAACAAGGAAATGGAATTGCTGTAGACTCCTTTGGCAATGCATGGATCGCCGGGGATACCGAATCGGATAACTTCCCAGTTACAGCCGATGCGTTTCAAAATCAATTGATGGGAATAACCGATGCTTTTTTTTCTCTGGTTAGCTATGCAGGCACCGGGCTTCTGTTCTCTACCTACTATGGGGGATCTAACACTGACCAATCTTTTGCACTGGCAATTGATCCCCAAGATCGTATTTATGCGACGGGACAGACCGAATCTCCTAACTTCCCTATAACTCCGGGGGCCTTTCAATCCATGTTTGACTCTGCCCCTACCACTACGGATGCGTTTGTCGTCAAAATAGGTTTTGACTCCCCTCCAGGGGTAACAGGTGCCACCGGTCCTACAGGCGCTGTCGGTCCTCGCGGCCCTCGTGGAGCGCGAGGGGCACGCGGAAAGTCTAATAATGAGGAAGGGGTATAGATGAACATCTTTTTCTCCACCTTTCTCGGTGGATTTGAGAGTGATTGTGGATTGGGGATTGCGGTCGATCGCAGTAATTTCTCCTACATTACAGGTAGTACCAATTCATCAGATTTCCCTATCACTAGTGGCGCCTTTCAAACCATCTATCCAGGTGGACAGTTTAGTATCTTTCTTAGCAAAATGAACCCAACAGGTACTTCTCTTGTCTACTCCACCTTCTTGGGGGGCAATATGAGTGATATTGCCAATAGCATCAGCATCGATCGCGAAGAAGCCGTCTACTTAACAGGTGTGACCGACTCCTCTAATTTTCCTGTTACTTCTGGCGCTTTTCAAACACGGGTAAATGACATCGATGCGTTTGTGACAAAGATCTCTCCCACGGGTGACTCGTTACTCTATTCTACCTTTCTTGGGGGAAGTAATTTTGATAGTGCTAATGGCATTGCCGTTGATACTGAGGGGTTTGCTTATCTTACGGGTTTTACTGCTTCGAACAACTTTCCTACTACCAGCGGTGCGCTGCAAACGGGCTTAAAGGGAAGCACTAGCGCTTTCGTCAGTAAATTAAATCCCACTGGCACTACCCTTAGTTACTCCACTTATCTTGGTGGTAATGGCATGGATAATGGGGAGTCTATTGTGCTCAATGATGCTGGTGAGGCGTTCCTCACTGGCTTTACCTCATCAACCGATTTCCCCATTACAACAAATGCCATCCAAACCCAATTTGCTGGTGGTTCAGAGGATGCCTTCATCAGTAAAATAAATGCCACCGCTACTTCACTCCTCTACTCCACCTATTTAGGAGGGCGTAGCAGTGACATCGGGGTTAGTATTACGATCGACTCCACAGGTGCCGCTTATGTGACGGGAGGAACAGGATCCTCCAACTTTCCCATCACATCGGGTGCCTTCCAAACCCAACTGGCTACGATCATCAGTGGCCAAAATGCCTTTGTCAGCAAACTAAACCCCACTGGATCGCAACTCATCTATTCCACTTTTTTGGGTGGGAATCGCGTCGATCAAGGCAACGGAATTGTATTGGACTCATTTGGAAACGCATGGATCGCAGGAGATACCGAATCAACTAACTTTCCTGTAACTTCAGATGCCTTTCAGTTACGCTTGCTCGGTATTACAAGTGCCTTTTTCACTCAACTCAGTTTTGCGGGCACAGGTGTCCTCTACTCCACATACTATGGTGGATCGATCGTCGATCGATCCACTGCCGTCGCTATCGACCGGCAACAACGCATCTATGCTACCGGTGAAACTGACTCTAGCGACTTTCCTATCACTCCAGGAGCCTTTCAATCACAACTGCGCACCAGTCGGACTTCTGGCGATGCGTTTGTCGTCAAGCTAGGTCCTGTCATTGCCACCGGAACGACGGGTCCGACGGGAGCAACAGGCCCTACTGGACCGCGTGGACCGCGGGGGGCGCGCGGTCCACGCGGACGAACATCCGCAGAAGAGACATCCTAATATCGCTAGAAATCAACCTTATTTCAGCTGAAGCTGAGCCATCGAGGAATCAGGTAAAGTTGAGTTTTGGCTCTACCAAATAAGATTAGTCTGTTAGTCTGTTTATTATGTAAAAATGAGGATCTAAGCAGATTTTAAAAAGAAAATGAAGGGCCATGGCGTTTTCGCCATGGCCCTTCTTCAACTACCTTACATCCTCTATTCATTCGTTTGTTGGCTTCGTTACACTTCTTCCTGAGCTAACTCATCATCTTTTCTGCGTTCGTGCGAGAGCGGTCGATTAATCCGTTCCTGTATAGAGATCAATGCTGGCAAGAGCACTGGGAGGAAAAAGACCGCTAGCAATGCTAAGCCGACGATAACCACTGTTGCTATTTGTAACAGCGATAACACCCCTGATGGGTACAAGGCAGCAAAAGTACCACACAAGATCACCGCAGCTGAGATGACGACTGCACCAATATTTTTCGCAGCATTTACGATAGAAGCACTGGCGGATACTCCTTCGCTCTCTTTGTACCTCATCATCAGGAAGATACTGTAATCCACTCCCAAGGCGACGATCATGATGAGGGAGAAGAATGGAATCGTCCACGATAATCCTGCGTAATCAGCGAAGAAGACAGTAAATGCCTGTTCACCAAATGCTAGGGCAATAAAGTAAGCCAGAGATAGCGAACCGAGAATATATACCGTATTCCAGAAAGAACGCAGGATCCACAATAACATGAGCGCAATTCCACCAAACATAAAGAGTGCAGTTCGCGTGAGATCGCTTGTAGAAATATTGCTAAGATCGCGGTTCATTGAACTGGTGCCACCAACTCCATAGGTAGCATCCTCAAAAATCGTGCTCTTCGTTTTTGCATCTACAAGGTTCTGTACTTCACCAATGGTATCAATCGCCGCTTCAGAGTAAGGATCCTCTTCGAGAATGACACGCCACTCCATAATTTTACGGTCATCCGACATGTAGGCATCTAGTACCTCTTGAAATTCCTTATCCTCTTTTACATCTGCAGGGACGAAGAAACGCATGGTCGCTTCCGTACTAGCGAGCTGTGCTAGGAAATCTTGAGCATCTTCTAATCCGCCTGAGATCTCTGATAACCCTTCTGTACTCTTAGCAAGCCCTTCTTCCAATTCATTTAACCCAGCGCTCAATTTGCGCTGACCATCGTTTACTTTACCCAATCCTTGTTCTGCCTGGTTGAGAGCACTAATTAACTGCTGTTGTCCACCTATCCCCTGTTCAAGACCGGCGACAACCTGATTAACCCCTCCCTCCAACTCCTTCGCACCTTCTGCAAGTTGTGCTTGTGCTTGTTCGATTTTCTTTAACTCTTTATTAATCTCTGCCAATCCCGCAGTTGCTTCTTTATGCTTCTTATTTACTTCAGTCAGAGTAATCACTTGCACATTTAGCTTTTTAATGGAGTCGGCACTTGATGTTATTTCAGATTGCAAATTCCTAAAGGCCGCGCTATTTGCCACATCTGGGTTTTCAGCTGCAATTTGACCCGTAGCTGTTTGTATACCCGCAAAGCGTGCATTTAGATCATTTCGCACCTGGTCTAATTCAGAAGCCGAACGGCGATACTGATTTTCTAGCTGGCTGTAACCCTTATACAGATCATCATAACTTTTATTAATTTGAGCCATGCCTTTATTAAGTTCTGTAAGCCCTGCACTTAATTCGGCTGCTCCCGCTGCTAATTTTTTCGCATTAGCGGCTGCATTGGGATCTGACTGTTGCTCTAACTGAGCACTCATCTGTTGCAGGCCAGCACGGATTTGTTCCGTTGCAGAAATTAATTGACCAACGCTGTCAAATCCACCTTCACTTGCCTCTCCCAAGCCACTTTCGATTTGATCAAGCCCTTCTTGCGCTTCTCCTAAGCCCTCTTCCGTTTTACCTGTTTGCTCTTGCACATACAGGTCTTCAATCCGTTCTCCCTTAGGGCGAGTAGGAGAGTAAACATCTTTCACACCCTCTATATGTCGTAAAGCCCCAGTTATTTCATCAATCAAGGCAAGCGCCTCATCTGATTCGAGCGAATCATCCGATTTAAGCACAATACTGGTCGGCATAGATTCACCCGGGCCAAAGTTATCAGAGACCTTATTAAAACCTTTAACGGAGTTGTATTCGCTCCCTACCTCATCCAGGTTGTTGTAGGATAGCGATCCATCATAGAAAAATAAGATTGGGGAGCTGAGTAGGACGACAATAATGATTGCAATAATGGGCCGTTTCACAGACTTCGCCGACATCCCACCCCAAATACGACTCTGTTTGTGTCCACCATCTGTTTTGGACGGCCAAAACATCTTGGGGCCAAGAATGACGAAGAAAAATGGAAGTACCGTAAACAGTACAGCCAATAACGTAAATACACCAATAGCTACAGCTGCTCCTGCTTTATAGATAGAAAACTGCGCAAAATATAAACCACTAAAACCGATCATAACAGCAAGTCCGCTATATAATACGGTCTTCCCAGCTGTACGATACGTCTCTAGTACCGCCCGGGTGGTGGAACGATGTTGACCCATCTCTTCTTTAAAACGAGAGAACAGCAATATATTATAATCCGTCCCAATCCCAAACAAAACAAGCACCAGGAAGACTTGCGTAAAGTTGGCGAACGGAAAATCAATGTTTTCAACGAGGTTAGCGATGATCGATAGTGAGACCAAGTACGAAATCCCTACCGTTAACAAGGAGATCAATGGCGTAATCGGAGAGCGAAAAATAATAATTAGCACGATAATGATAAAGATTACCGTAAATATCTCCGTTTTCTTTACCCCTTCCAGTGTCGTCTCCGCCATATCCTCCGTAATTAATTCCGGACCAGTCAAATAATGCGTCACATCTACATCAGACAGAGCATTCTCTACATCTGCTCGTGCCTCAGCAACACTGCGATCCCCTTTCCCAACTTTTAAAGAGGCGAGAACGGTAGACCCGTTTTCAGAGATCAGCTGATCTTTTAATTCTTCATTGTCCATATGAGTCAGCATATCCGTTATACCGAGCTCACTTCTTTCACGCTCCAGTTTGGAAAGACCCTCTTCGATATCTCCTAACTGCGATTGCGATAATTTATCATCAGCATTAAAAACCACCATAAAGGTGAGGTCCTTACCTTCAGTAGACCCTTCATTCATCTCTTTTTGTAAATCAGCAGCTACCTGCGAAGAGTATTCCGCCGGGATCTCTGGATCCCCCTTCTCCTTTACTAATTGCTCTAAGTTAGGCATCAAAAATAGAGCTGCCGCCGTTATCACGATCCATGCGACGAACAGAATCACTCGTATCTTTAAGATTTTTTGCATGGTATTACACCGCCTCCATTATCAACTTACCCATACTTATCATAACCAATAAACCTAAAATAAAAGTGAACCAAACCTAAAAAAAAATAAAGATGAAATCATTCACTTATCCTCATGTATCTCCTTCTTCTCAATCGGAAGAGTAAAAGTAATGCCCAAGCCACCACCACTTGCGGTATAAGCCCGAATCTGCCCCCCATGCTGTTCCACAATCGCACGACTAGAAGCAAGCCCCAATCCTGTGCCTCCTGTTTCCCGTTGGCGTGATTGATCTACGGTGAAGAACATCTGAAATAATTGTGATTGATCATTCTCAGGTACCCCTACTCCATCATCTTCAATACGGATCCGTATACCATTTTTCTCAACACATCCACTAATAAAGATTGTAAGATGTTCCCGTTGCCCATATCGAACTGCATTACTAAAGATATTTGCAAACACGCGTTGCAACATCGCTTCATTCATCTGCACTCTCACCTGCTCTGGCAGCTGACACTCCCATATCAATTCATGACCCAACCCCGATAATTCAACTTCATATTCACGAATAAGTGCAGAAAAAAAAGGGTGAAATAAAGAAGATTTCATCGACATTTGCTGCAGGGTTGCTTCATCTTTCGCATAGGCAGAAAACTCATCCACCAAATCCGTAATGGCATAAGATTTACGCCCGATGAGACGAATATATTCTTCTTTCTTCTCATCAGTCATATCAGGATGTGCTAAAATCAGCTCGATAAACCCATTAATCGTCGTAAGCGGGGTCTTCAAATCATGCGCAATCGCCGCAATCATATCCACTTGTTCACGATGCGAGCGAACTAGCCGTTCTTCCATTTTACTAAACTGGCGGTACAAGCTCCCGATCTCATCACAACGCGTTGTTACTAAAGGTTCTCTATGATGACGCAAGTTAAAATGATCAAGACGACGATTAAGCCGCGTTAACGGATAAGTAATCATGCCATGAAACACAAAGGTAAGCATAATAAAATCAATTACGAGTATAAATACCAACACCATCATGGTAACGGCAATCGCTCTCGGGTCATCCATCATCAACTTGCGATTAACAGTGAGTACACCTACCAACTTCTCTTCATTATTCCACACAGGATATGTACGGGGCCCCATATAACGTCCCCCTTCTTGCAAATGATTCGCCTTATATACAACTTGTTGCGATTGCGGTTCATATAACGCTAAGGCAATCTGATGCTCGCTCGCTTTCGCTTCCATAAAACGGGCGATATCTTCCTCTCCCTTTGCGGATAAACTCCCTATATCCGCTGCGATAGCTCTTTCTTGGGGCTCTAGTTCGCCCATCTGTTTATTGGCTCTTTCCATCACCCCATCGATCACAACCAAATGAACGAATAGAAACAGCAACAAAAAGATCGTAAGAGACATCGACAAAAATATTAAAGGGATCTTCACTTTTAGCTTCATAAGTGTCCCCCATCGTCTATAAACTTGTATCCGACACCCCACACCGTCTTAATATAATTTTGTTTATTACCTAACTTCTTACGTAGATTTTTTATATGAACGGTTACGGTATGGACATCCCCCAACTCGTCACCCCATACATTTGCATACACCTGTTCCCTCGTCAGTACTTGATTGGCATGGCGAACAAGATAGTGTAGGATTTGAAACTCTTTAGTAGACAAATCCAATTTTTCTCCATCGAGAAACGCTTCATATGTATGTTCACTAATGACCAGCCGGGAAACACGTAATAAATTCCCCCCCACTTGCCCCTGATGCTGATAGATATGATGCCTCATCCGATCAGATTTGCGGAAATGCGCCTTTACTCGTGCGGCTAACTCTTGTACACTAAACGGTTTCGTCATATAATCATCTGCACCAATTTCCAGCCCTATCACTTTATCCATCTCGCGATCACGTGCACTTAAGAGCAGAATAGGGATACTCTTCTCCGCCCGCACCCGCCGACACACCTCTAACCCATCGATTCCAGGCATCATAATATCTAAAATTAAGAATGAAATCTCTGGATGTTGTCTCAATTTCTCCAATGTCTCTTGTCCCGAATACGCCGCAATCACTGTAAATTGTTCATACTGTAACGTCTCTGTAATAAGCCGTACAATATCTTTATCATCATCTACCACTAGTACTGTTCTTTGATTCATCCTTCTTCCTCCTTCCAATCGACTGCCCTCATATTTGCTCCTTCTTTTTGCTACAGATCACTCACTTCTTATTATCCACCGCTCACTCGGAAGTACTCGATAATTGTTATATTTCAACTGATTATATCGCATGTCCTGGTATTGAGAAAGCCATCGGTACCAGGGGAAGATTCCTTCTTCACCCCACTCGCTTCAAAGAATGGATTGCCTTACAAGCTCGATTTCTGGTTTTTTTAACGCTATTATCACTTGAATTTACAGAAAATATGAATTATAATAAATCTAGTTTTCAAAAATATTTTAATAGTGTTTATAATATGACCACTATAAGATCCCTACTACTTCTTTGTAGCTCAAAACCAGATCTAGGAGGCGGAAAGCTTGCGTAAAATTAGAGGGTTGATTGCGATGATGCTCCTTTTATCACTCCTTGGCCTACCCTTATTCAGCAGTAATTTGCTAGCTGAAAATACCACCACAGCAACAACAGAAGTAAAAGAGGCACCCGATGAGCGAAAGATATATCGCATAGAAGGAGTAAGCACACGTGAACAGCGAACGGAAATCATTCGAACAGGTGCTTCCATTGAAGAAGTGGGCAAAGATTATGTGATCGTCATTGCCCAACCAACCGAAATAAAAGCATTGAAAGCATCAAAATTCTCTGTCAAAGAACTGCAGAGCACGATGGACTTCCCTCCCTCCGATTCTGGGTTCCATAACTATGAAGAAATGGTGAGCGAGATTGAAGATGCCGCTCGTGACCACGGTAACATCGTTGAGAAATTTAGCATCGGACAATCGTACGAAGGGCGCGAATTGTGGATGGTAAAAATCAGCGACAACCCAGGTCAGGATGAAGATGAGCCTGAGTTATTGTACACCGGTATGCATCATGCCCGTGAGCACCTCACCGTAGAGATGACCCTCTACTTACTAGATCTTTATACCAACAACTATGGCTCCGATTCGCAGATTACCGATTTGGTCAACTCTCGCGAAATTTACATCCTATTTGCGCTCAACCCCGATGGAGCTGAATACGATGTCAGAGATGGTAACTACAAGTATTGGCGTAAGAACCGTCAACCTAATTCCGGCTCTTCTTATGTCGGAACTGACCTTAATCGCAATTACAGCTATAAATGGGGTTGCTGTGGAGGATCCAGCGGAAGTCCCTCCAGCGACACCTATCGTGGATCTAGTCCCTTCTCTGCCCCAGAGACAGCTGCTTTACGCGATTTCGTTCAGTCCCGTGAGATCGACGGAGAACAACAGATCAAGTCGCTTATCTCTTTTCACACCTACAGTGAGCTCATTCTTTATCCCTATGGTTACACATACGATGAATTGCCAAGCGATATGAATCCGGACGACTATGCTGTTTTTGAAGAAATGGCAAACTCGATGGCAGATACCAACGGCTATACACCGCAACAAAGTAGTGACCTCTACGTAACAGATGGTGAGATGACCGACTGGGCATACGGTGAGCATGGCATCTTTGCCTTCACTTTTGAAATGTACCCCACATCAAGATTCCCAGGCTTTTATCCTGATGACGAAGTGATCGCAGAAGAAACGGCACGCAACCGTGAAGCCGTTCTCTACTTCACAGAACAAGCAGATTGTCCATACCGTACCATCGGTAAGGAAGGGCAATACTGTGGAGATGATGGTGGCGGAGATAACGAAACCGTCTTCGCTGATGACTTTGAGTCAAATAAGGGCTGGACCCCTAACCCAGATGGAGATGATACTGCCACTACAGGCAAGTGGGAGCGTGCCAATCCCGAATCGACCAGCTATCGAGGTGCAAAACAGCTCGGCACCACCAAAAGCGGAAATTATGATTTGGTTACTGGAGCTTCAGCTGGTTCCTCTGTAGGAAGCAATGATATCGATGGGGGCGAAACATCCATCCTTTCCCCAGAGATATCCTTGCCAACAGACGGAACACTCAGCCTCTCCTTCGCTTACTATTTTAGTTATTACAGCAATGCCTCCAGCGACGATTACTTCCGTATCAAGCTGATTGATGGCAACAATCAGACGACCCTCTTCGAAGAACGAGGTGCGTCTTCTAATCGAGATGCCTCCTGGTCTACTCGCGACTTAGATCTATCCGCCTACGCTGGAAAAACCATTCGACTTCAGATTGAAGCTGCCGATGCCGGTAGCGCCAGTCTCGTAGAGGCTGGATTTGATGATCTGCTCATCGAAAAAAGATAAATTTCTTATCAAACAATAACAACAAAGCCGCCCTTCGCTTTCTTGAAGAAAGCGAAGGGCGGCTCTTTCTATTACCCTGTACATTTATGCTAATTCAACCATACGGTTTGTCTGGTGTTCCAAATCTGGTTGGACCATCTTGATCGGACCCTGACCACGTTGCATACTCTTGTGAAAAACTTGCTGTGGATTCAGCATATCAACCATGTATTGAATCGCAATAGCTGGATCCACCTCCGTACCACAGGTGTAGCAATCCAATGCCGCAAATCCGCGCTCCGGATAAGTGTGGATGGAGATATGACTCTCCGACAACAGGAGCAAAACCGTTGCTCCTTGAGGATCAAATTGCTTCGATTGAGCAGACATCACTGTCGCTCCACACTTGTTAGCCGCCACTCTCATATGCTGCTCTAATAGCGAGGCATCGTTGAGCAGATCAAAGTCGACGCCCCATGCATCCAGGGCCACATGCCGTCCGAAAGTGGAAAATTCCATAGCTTTCGGCCCCCTTCCTAGGAAATATTTGGAGTGAGCCAATATTCCTCTAGAATCTGCTCGTTCACCACGGGGGAAGGTTAGTCCGGTGAGGTCCCAACCCTTTAAGTGAATCTTGGATCCTTTATGTTGAAGAATAGCAGAAAGTACTGCATATCTTCTTACCCAGTATGATTGGATAGTAGATCAAATTAATACAAAAGCTCACGCACTCCAACTTATCATATTTGATCCAGAAGATCAACTGTAATATAAAAGAAAGAGCGCTTCTAATTATCCAATCAGGTTGAAGCCATTATCCACATGAATCACTTCACCAGTAATCCCCCGCGACAACGAGCTTGCGAGGAAGAGAGCAGTATCTGCAACTTCTTCCACATCTGTTACCCTGCGCAAAGGCGCCTTTTCTTCCATCATTTTTAGGATGCTGTTAAAATCTTTCACCCCACGTGCAGCCAGAGTACGAATCGGTCCTGCTGAGATCGCATTGACACGAATATTATCTTTCCCAAGATCTTCGGCTAAATAACGGACATTGGTTTCCAATGCCGCCTTCGCTATACCCATCACTTTGTAATTGGGGATAACACGTTCGGCGCCGAGGTAGGTCATCGTAATCAGGCTTCCACCCTCCACCATTAACGGTTTGGCCGCACGTGCGACTGCAATAAGGGAATATGCACTAATATCCTGTGCCAACGCATAGCCTGCTCGAGAAGTGTTAAGAAAGCTGCCTTCCAAATCCTCGTTGCGTGCGAAGGCAATGCTATGAATAACACCATCGAGCGTACCCCACAATTCCTTCATCTCGGCAAAAGCTGTCGTCAATTGTTCATCCGACGTTACATCACACTCAATACAAGGAGCTCCTGGAATCTCTTCATCCACCAAGCGGCGCACATACTTCTCTAATCGCTCTCCCTGATAGGAGAAAGCGAGTTGTGCTCCCGCCCGATGAAGAGCTTTAGCAATTGCCCAAGCGATACTCCGTTTGTTCGCTACGCCCATAATAAGAAAGCGCTTTCCTTCTAACTGCAACATGGAAATACCTCCCTTAATAATTAGTACCTGATACTAATTATGATAAGCGTAGCGAATACGATCGGAATTGTCAATCAAAATTAGCCATTCAGTTTGATTCGCGCTCCAGGACGAGTACTGAGCAAGAAATGATGCACTCCCACTTCATAACAGCCAAACAGGGAACCTATGAGAGCAGCGCTCGATAACCGTATTCGTGCAGACGAAAACAACCACTGTTGCATCCATAACATCACAATCATAAATAACGTCCCCGCAGTCGCCGAACGAAGGTTGCCCCACCTTGGTAACACAAAGCGATCTGCATAATGTCCCACAATCGCAAACAAAGCTGCAATCAGGAGAGGTTCTCCTCTTCCCTTAAAATAAACGCCCGTGTGATAACGAGAAAAACCAAGCAAAACAGTGGAGAATAATGCCCATTTTATCCATCCATTCACACCCATCCCTCCTTCCTGAGCGTTACCTCTAACGTGCCCACAATCACCTAACTGTACACAACAAACAAGCGCTCTCGATCAGTCTGTGTGCTGACTGACAAAGAGCGCTTGCTATTTCTTCTTACCATCCTGCCTGCGGATGACGTTTCAACGAAATATCACGCAAAAGCATCATACGGGTTTGATTCTGCTCCAAATCTTTAATCTCACCTGCCAATAATAGCAGGCAGAAGGATTCGTATGCCCGTCCATCCCGCAATAGTTGACCCGCATGATCTTTTGGGAAGACTATCGCCCATTCGGTTTTGTCAGGCAATCGAAAACAGAACAGATAGGCATCAGCTCCGTGATCATACAACCAGGCAAATTCATACCCATCTGCATTCCAATCTAATTCTTCTTTCCATTCCGGCATGGATAAAATGAGTACGTTTTCTTCCGATAGCTCCGCCCATGCTCCGTCTTCTGGAACATACGCTTCATTTACTTGTGGCACATATCGTTTAGTCATCATTTTCCACCTCATTTTTCAACTCCTCCCATTGTAACATAGCTACGTTCTCCTTAAACCTGATGAGATGATATGGATTCGTTCATGGTACACTAGTAGAAAAGCAGAGACGGGCTACTAGTCCCTATGAGGAGAGTGAACGATTATGCCGACCTTTGGACACATGACACGAGCAGAGTTAATCGAGGAGATTAAACGCTTAGAGAAGGAAGAACATGAAAAACAACATCAAGACCCTACCCAGACAGAAGTAATCAGACAACGTCGCTACTTCGCCTTATCCTATCTTGTCGATCCTAAAGAAATCACCTTGCACACATCATATCGCGTCAAAGGAAGTTGCGCCCCTTTTACTGTCCAATATCTAAATGGGGTGATGGCATGGGGAAATTGGTGTGAAGATAAACAACTACAAGCGATCCCACTAGGAAGGTTAGAGTTCTCTAAGAGAGAATAATAACTGGAAAAGAATAGTTAATATGTTTTTGGACAATACTGAACTGCAAGAGGCTCAGCACAATGACGAATCTCCATACAAATGGGAGCGTCTGCTGTGCTCATTGCAAAGGAGGTGAATCCGTTACGAAGAGCGGTCAAGGTCTTCACCTGCTAGATCTATTCGTAACGGTCACAAATGTATTATGTCGTTTCTGATACAGACCATCGTCCCCCCACTATTCTGCATGAAGATCACTATTTTGAGTGGTACAATCCGATGAAGAAGGATCATCGTGTTGAATTTCGCGGTTCGATGAATCAATGTTATGACTATGTAGCCATCCGTTATCCTACAGCCGCACAATAACTTTTCCACTCTTTTATTTCAGAATAATGGATCACAAAAAATAACCACCCGTTTTAGTAGGTGGTTATTTTACCTTATTACTTCCGAGCTTGCTTGCGTTCCGTCCCCTTCTTCCGTACAGGAGGGAGCAGTTTCTTTTTATTAATTGTGCGCTCAGGTTGCCACGTATCAGGGTTATGCTCATCAAACTCTTCCAGATACTTTATCACTTCACGAGTGACTGGAGTCGGCGTGGATGCCCCTGCGGTTACACCAATTTGCTGTTTCCCTTTTAACCACTCAGGATCTATCTCTGTCACATCAGCAATACGATGTGCTTCCACACCAGCGATCTCTTCCGATACCTGCGCCAAGCGATTGGAGTTGTTGCTGCGTGGATCACCTACTACCAATACGAGATCGTTCCCTTTCGCCTGCTCCGCAACCGCTTCCTGCCGCTCTTGTGTCGCCATACAAATTTCCTTGTGCGGATCCGCATGAGGGTACTTTTCACGTATCTTGATCATTAAATCCATCGTATCCCATTGACTCATCGTCGTTTGGTTTGTAATCATAATATTCTCTGCCCCAATATCGAGCGCATCTACATCAGCTAACGTTTCTACCAGATGAACTTTCCCCGGTGCCACCCCTAGTGCACCCTCTGGTTCTGGATGACCTTTTTTCCCGATATAAACCACTTCGTAACCATTATTCACTTTATCCAAGATTAAATCATGGGTGTTCGTTACATCAGGGCAGGTGGCATCAATACAGACAAGGCCTTTCTCCTCCGCACGTTGGCGCACCTCCGGGGAGACCCCGTGTGCAGTGAAAATAACCGTCCCCTTCTCCACTTGTTCCAAGATCTCAAGACGATTAGGACCATCTAGTGTCACTATTCCAAGGTCTTCAAATGCATCTGTAACATGACGATTATGAACAATCATTCCCAATATATATATCGGACGAGGCAAATCTGGATTGTCTGCCGCTTGCCGCGCAATCACCATCGCATCTACCACGCCATAACAATACCCACGAGGGGCGATTCTCACTACTTCCATTTCCCATCCTCCATTCTATCGGAGACACTCGTTTCATTATATCGCAACTAGTGGGCAGATCTCAAACCACAACTAAGATATTAAACAGCCTCACCTGTAACGACATTGTTTTAGCATAAATGAAAAACGAACGAGCTGTAGGCTGATGCGCCTAAAGTCCAAATAGGCTAGTTTATATGGCACCTACCTACAGGCTCCTTTCATATGATAACAATGTGCTCAGCTACGAATAGCGAATAGGAGTGAAATCATGGAGAAAGAAACACAACAGCCTTATCCAATGCCACCCCCACCAGAGCCGGCAAAAGAGGCACCCATGAAATATCCATATCAACCTTGTATGCCTCCACCACCCCCACCTCAAAAACATATGGAGTGCCCTCCGATGCCCCCGATGTGTGATCCGTGCATGCCCAATCCATGCATGCCCCCCATGCCCTATATGCCAATGCAACCCAACCCATATGATAAAGGGCAAGGGAGTCCGCAAATGCCACCACAATCCCCCTCCGCACCTGGAACTCCAATGATGCCACCAGGTTATCCGATGGATGCGTATCAACAGCCCATGATGCCACAGATGGACCCAGAAACAATGAAATATATGTATCGTTACATGAAAATGTGCCATAATATGGAGTCGATGATGATGGAATATGCCATGAAGAGACAAGGATGCTGGCAGGGAGACTGGGATGGAACCAAGTGGGGCGGATGGGAAGAACAAAAATGACAACGAAAAGAAAACCTCCCCCTGCACAGGAGGTTTTCTTTTTCATCTAACTACTATTGAATGAGGCGACGACCACTCACATAATGGTCTGCCCAATACCCACTAGCAACACTTGCAATGCGCACATTGGTACCGTAATTCTCCGCAGAAATCATCTTTCCATCGCCAATATATATACCCACATGTGAGATACCCTTGCCAAAGTAGAGAAGGTCACCCACACGGAGCTGATCCCGCGCAACATAGCTACCAACGCTTTTTTGTTGCGAAGACGAACGGGGAAGTGAAATTCCAAATTCGCGATAAACGTATTGCGTAAATCCTGAACAGTCAAAAGCAGACGGGCCGTTTGCACCATAACGATACGGCACTCCAATATACCCTTTCGCAAAGGAGACCAACTGCTGTGCCTTCGTTTGCCATTCACCCGTATCGCTCTTGCCATCTTTCTTTTCCTTTGAAATGGAAGGAGTTGAACTCTTCTTATCTTCCACTTGCTTTGCTGATGTAGAAGAAGCTAAGGTGGTACCCTCTTTTTGATTGACCGAATCTACTGGATCTGCTTTCGGTTTAGGAATCAAATTAACAGCATGACCGACATAGATAAGGTTTACACTTTCCATATGTGGATTCATCTCTAACAGATGATTCAAACTAAAATGGTGCTCACGCGCTAATTTCCATATTGTATTTTTCTCCTGATCGAGCGCACTCTTTGCTTGCTCTCCTTCATTTGTTCCTGCAGCAATGAAAAGTTGATCACCTGGAAAGATCAACGTCGTCTCTTTCTGATTCTGCTCCATCAACTCTTCAACGGAGAGATTATACTTACTGGCAATGCCATATAACGTTTCATTCTTTGCAACCGTGTGTAGCTGCTCACTAGCATCCACCACTTGCGGTAGTGCCATACTGCAAGCTACAGCCGCTCCCGTCATCATCCCTACTTTCTTTCGCAAATGTACATCATTCCCCTCATCACTAGTGAAAAAGTGATCTCCCTTTTTATGTATTCAACTAAATCACCATTATGTCCTTAAAACCTTACCCTAAAGCCCCTGTACTTAAAATTTCCACTGTCACCTGAAGGGAAATCTCCACATCAGGGTATACTTCATACCACTTATCTACCGCCCATCCACCAAACTGATTGTGCGCCTTAGCACCAAACCCTAAGGGATCAATCCCCTTATCAACAAACGAACGAATCATTTCCTCACCATTATTTTTCAATGTTTCTTCTAGCCTTTTTTTGATCAACTTCTCTTGCTGACCCGTCACTTCTTCACCAGAATACTCAATAACCGTCGCTTTCATGGATAACTCACCTTTAATGGTAGGCTTTTCTCCGCTCTTTGGTAGTTGATACTTAATGGAAGAGCCGTTGTTTTGTACCGTTACAAACTGATCTTTGTCCAAGGAAAATTCATAGTTCCCTTGATTCACACCCTCATGCAACATGCTAAACAAGTAGACATCGTTTAACTCTAACTTATCCACATAGCGATCGTCTTGAAAAAGAGCTAACCCCATAATCTGAGCCGTGTCTTCTTTCGCTTTAAAGATAGGCAAGTACGGATCCGCCCCATCTTCATGATAAGCATAATTAAATAAATGAATATTGCTTTCCGGCAAGTAACCTATATTCATATTTTGCAAGATGATTTCACTTAAATACATCCCGATATCTTCACTGCGAGAGAATTCTCCCTGTAACAACTCCTTTATATCGCCTTCTACCACCGCAATATGAGCGCGACTTCCTACACTAGGCTCTCGTAAAAAGCTATCCAATAAGGTGATGACCCCTTTCTTCGCCACCTCTTCACTCAGTAAGACCATGCTTAGCTTTCCAATAGCAAACGGGCGCTCCAATTCACTCCCCAACTTGTGGCGCAATCCCTTACTCGTATTAGACTTAGCTGAAACAATCTTGCGGTTGAGCGATTGATCTGGTTCGTAGGTGGGAGCGGAGATGGTAGCTTCATATTTATCCTTCCCCTCTGACACATCAAAGCCAACGGCAAATAAAAGCTGCACTTCATCTACTATTAATTGTTCTACTCTGCCTACCATAAGTAGTACAAAGATAATCACCATCCAGATCACTGTTTTTCTCATGCTTTTACCCCCCGTCTCCCCCTCCACGTCACCCATAGGAATAAAAGGGGAATATACACATAGATCAAATAAAACCCAATCATGGCTAGCCAGTTATTTAGATTATTAATCGTCTCCCGTTCTTCAATCATACCCGTTAACAGTAAACAGACCAGGATCATTACTACTAAGATATGTCGTTGCCTTCCCCCCCATATCTTCTTCCCAATCCGGCTGGCTACCCAGAGTCCCATGCATAAGTTCGGTAACACCGCACTGATCCAAACAGCGACCGCTAAATACTCAAACCGTTCCAAGAAAGGAAGTTCCACCATCTTTAATTTGTTGATCGACGACCAGATCGTCTCCGCCAGCTCACCCTGGCTGTAATACATCGTCGAAGCAATAACAGCAAACAGATAAAAAAAGACCGTAGTCGAATGTCCTAGATAGGCCCATTTTCTCGACTTCTCCGCCTGTTTAATGAAGGGATAATAAATAAGTAGCAACTCAAATCCTAAGTAGCTTAACGTATTTTCCCTCAATCCTTGAACAAACTCCCCTAACTTATGGTGAAAGATCGGAAGTAAATTACTGGGATGAGCAAATTCATACGTATAAACGGTTGTAAAGACTAGCCATGTTGTTAATAAAATTGAGAAGTATGCTATTCCTGTAACCGTGCGAAACCCACCTGAGATAACATAGTAAGATAAAATAAGAAACATACTTGCAAATACCCACTCATTTAGAGAAGGGAACAGCCATACTTGCAATACCTCCAAATAAGTGCGAATGATGACGAGTGCAATCAAGAAACCGTATCCCATCCATAATAAATTAACAAAACTCCCCACCCATTTCCCCAATAAATGTTCATGAATCCCCATCACATCGCTTTGTTCCTGCTCACATATGCGATATATCATCCAGATCAGCGGATAAATCGTAAGCCCACCGATCAGTACCACGATCCATGCTTCATTTCCTACCGAGTGAGAAAGAATTTGTTCAAATCCGAGCACCCCTACACCCAGTTGGTTAGCGACGACGAGATAGTATACCAATGAGGGTGAGATCTGATTTCTCTCTTTCACTTTTACTTGCATGTTGTACCCACCCTCCACCACATAATTATTCGTCGATATCCTTCTTCTCTTTCTCCCTTATGTCTGGTTTTGGATCAAATCGTTTCGGTTCTTGTGCGCGCAAAAAGCTGGGGCGCAAATACTCACGCGCATAAGAGGGGCGAAATAATGTTTGGTGCGTCAAGTCGTGCCAGCGTGGAGGATAGACGGGTGCTAAATAGGGCACTCCCAGTGAAGTAAGTCTAATCAGATGTACCATATAAAAGAGAAGACAAAGTACAAGACCTGCCAATCCCCAAGTAGCCGCAAATATTAACAGAGGATACCGTAACACACGCACAGTGTTCGTCATGCGGTATATAGCCGTAGTGAAGGAGGCAAGTGCAGATAGGGAGACGATAATTAACAACACATTACTTGTTAAAGAAGCTTGCACTGAGGCTGTTCCAATCACAATACCGCCCACAATACCCAGGGTTTGTCCAATTTTTGTCGGCATGCGCGCCCCTGCTTCACGCAAAAGCTCAATCGTAATCTCTAAAAAGAGTGCCTCCATAAAAGGGCTAAAGGGAATATTGGTACGTGAGGAAACCAACGTAGCGAGAAGATCAGAGGGAATCATTTCATAATGATACGTTAAAACAGCAACATAAAGCGGGGTAGCCACCACTGAAAAAAGAACAGCAAACATACGAATGATGCGGAAAAAAGACCCAATAATCCAAGGAAGATAGTAATCATCAAATGAGCTAAAATACCAACCTAAGGTTGCGGGCATCACTACCGCATTGGGAGAACCATTACTCAAAAAGACCACACTACCATATTCTAATAATGCCACCACCCGATCGGTTCGTTCCGTCTCCAAAACCTGCGGAAAGATAGACAGAGAGTTATCGCTCACAATCTCACCTAATAAACTGGAATCGGTAAACATATCGAAGTTTTGATTTGTAATCCGATGATGCAAGCGATCCACATAATCCTTATTCGTTATTCCCTCTAAGTGCAAGATAGCCACATTGGTTTTAGTAGCCTTCCCAACCGTTAGCTCGTCTATCCGCAGTTTTCCATTAGGTATACGCCGCCTAATCATGTTTAGATTCGTATCTAAATCCTCTATAAATGCTTCTTTGGGACCCGTTACACTAAACTCGATTTCAGTTTGAGAGACAGCTCGCGATTTAGTGAGAGCCGCTTGAACGACAATTCCTTTCCCATCCCGCTCATGCAGCTGTATAAAGAGGTAACCGGCTAACAATTTTTCTTCGATCTTTGCCGGATCACTTAAAATTTCAACATCATTAATAGGAAATAACCCTTTCATATCTTCTAAGCTGTCGATCCCATCCCGATCTAAATAAGGCAAGATATCGCGATGCATCTGTGTCGAGTCAATCAAAGTTTTAAAGTAGTAGATCAAGTAAGTACGAGGGCCTTGATTTTGATGATAATGAACAAAGTCGGATGACTTACTCAGCGCGCGCATAAGCTCCCTTATATTACGCCCACGATCCTGTTTCTTAAACCACATCTATTTCCCCCCTGTCTATATCTCCAGCTTACTGCATACTTCTAGCATAGTATGAGCTAGAGAAAGGGAAAACATTACCTCTATTTTCGAACATGAGATATAAGCAGCATTGTGTTTATTTTCTCATTTAAAAAGAGATGAACTCAGGAAGTTTCAACCTCATCCTCCTTTACATAATCCTTCTTTTTCATTCACTAATGAGTGGAAACCCTTCTTCTTTTCATGACACTAAGCGAAAAAACAAAGATCGGACATCGGTACACTTCATCCCTCTGTCCCATCTCTAATTAGATTCATTGATTCAGTGCAATATACTTAAAATCCCTATATGATGACCAAGCACTAAAGTATAATAGCCAACTGTGCTTCTGCTAAAATAAGATATTCTCTTGCCCACAACGGGATGTCCTCATCATCTGACAGCTCCTTCAAATTTGCCCGAGCGGCAACCAGTTGTGGAACCGCCCATAACGGAGTCGTCCCTGTTCGTGTCAATATAGACCCTTGTCCAAGTTGAATCAGACGTGCACTGATTTGACCCGATTGCGTCAACACAAATACTAAGTGACCATGTGCCTCAGATGTTTTCCCCACCATTTCTATAGATTGTGTCCCTCGTGCAGCACCTCGCAATAACGATTCGATCCCTAAAATATTTGATAAAATACTTTTTGCAACAGACGCATGCACATATACGTTAAACGGTAACGGCCCTTGCCTCAATATGTCTGATGAGATATTAAACTGATTCATTTTATCCTCCTTTTATCCTTTCTTTCTATTTTATGTAAAATATGAAGTTGCTGTGATCCTAATATTAACTTGATAGGCGCGATCAAACTCGTTCTAGCTTAAGCTGAAACATAAAAAACCCCCGATTTCTCGAGGGTTGCTTCACTTAAGATGCATCTACTCACCATACATCTCCTTCTATCATCATGCTTATAAACCTGTCTCTCCTCCCCCTGCATCCCGCGGACCTCTGGGTCCCCTGGGACCACGCCGTCCACGCGGGCCACGTACACCCTGAGCTCCTGTCGAACCGGTGGCTCCTGTCGGACCAGTCGGGCCGGTTGCTCCTACAGCAGTTAATTGAGAGAATTTTGTCACAAACACACTCGAATTTCCTGAATCGGCAGACGGATTAAGGGTTTGAAATGCACCCGGTAGAGTAGGAAATCCCGTTCCCGCAAATCCTGTTACATATACATCGTCCTGATTATTCCCATCCACCACAATGCCAAAGCCATTATCTTGCACCGGCCCTCCTAGGTATGTGGAATACATAATTCCCCGTCCCGATGAACTTACTTGGGTGACAAACACATCCTGACTCCCACCAAAGTTAGCCTGGTAGGCATCAGAAGTAAGCGGAAAATCAATGGAAGAGGTGCTACCGGTTACCCATACATTGAAGAAGGAATCGAGGGAGAGCGCTATTCCTAAATCTGTACCACTTCCACCGAGATAGGTAGAGAACAACAGATTGGAACCTACTGCATTCAATTTGGTAACAAAGGCATCACTTACGCCTGTACCAAACACGGTTTGAAACGCAGTAGGGGTAACGGGAAAGTTGGTTGATCTCGTATTCCCTGTCACATATGCCAGCCCAAACGAGTCCACCACCACCTCATTAGCAAAATCTAACACACCTGCCCCGCCTAAGAAGGTAGAGTAGATAAGAGTGGACCCAGAAGTATTAAACTTACTTACAAACGCATTTGAGGTTCCGCCAGGGAACACTGTCTGAAAGGCATTGGTAGTGACCGGAAAATTGGTTGAATCCGTACTCCCCGTTACATACGCATTCTCACTACTATCTAAAGCAATTCCCAGTCCTGTGTCAGTGTCATTTCCACCAAGAAAGGTAGAATACACTAAAGAACTGCCCTGTGGATTAAATTGCGTAACAAAAGCGTCAGAAGAACCTCCACCAAACACCGTTTGAAAGCCACCCGAGGTGACCGGAAAGTCAGAAGAAGTAGAACCTGTCACATACGCATTTCCACTGTCATTGATTGCTAATCCGTTTATAGTTGCACCTTGCCCCAGGAGAGTAGAGTAAATCAAACTGGTACCCGTCTCATTTAACTTTGTCACAAATCCACTAGTGGAACCCACAATGGTCTGAAATGCTCCTGACGTAACTGGAAAATCGGTAGAAAGCGTAGTCCCACCCACAAAAGCATTGTTACTTACATCTACTTGAATACTATTCCCTCGGTCTGCCGAGTTTCCTCCTAAGTAGGTGGAGTAGAGAAGGGAACTTCCTACTGAATTCAGTTTGGAAACAAACGCATCTCTTGCTCCTCCAACACTACTATTTGTGGTTTGAAACGCGCCGCTAGTCACCGGAAAGTCGGTTGAATTTGTTTGTCCAGTGATGTACGCATTGCCCGAAGCATCAATCGCTATCGTGAGCCCGTTATCAGTACCTGTAGATCCTCCAATAAACGTGGAGTAGCGTACATTGGGATCAATCACCAACGGCTGGCTGCGATCATAAGGAGTGACGGTACGAAAGCCAAACCCTCCATCTGGATAGCAGATATACTCGGTTTCAATGCGGACACTTCCTTCCTCCTGAAAGCTGACTGGCTTCTCCTCGCGCACTACCCCACTTTTTGTGCCCACAAGAAGGTGGCCGTCTGCGTCAATCCCCAAGGGCGTCCCCCCTGTATAGCGCAAGCGGATGTCTATGATTGCCGCTCCCGGATGAACAAGACAGTCATACTTAAACTGCTGCCCATCCCACGAGAAGAGAAGGTCAATTCCTTTCCATACCTGCTCATACATGACTTGATGAAACCCTATCTTTCCACTTTCCATTCGCTTTGGTACCAGGTTACGATGCGCATGGCAAAACTGAAGCTGTACCCATGTATCCGATGCCAACTGCAAAGCGACCCCATGGGAATGAAACACAAAGCGCATCCCCCCGCTCTCACCTTCTAATCCGACGACACATCGATCCTGTACACCCTGTCTATAGTGATACTCATCCACGCTTACACGCACGATCTCTACACCTCACTCATCACTAATGATTCATGTTATGAAGAAAACCGTCTTCCAGTGTCAAAAACACTCCTTGCTATCCTCCAAGCTGACTGTCCCAACAACAACGTACATCGGATCCTTGTAACTGCTATGGACAGTCGAGGGAGCTAATCAGCACAAACAGAGCAACCCTCCTCCCCAAATAGGATTAGCTTAGTTGCTCCCTTCGTTTACACACATTATTAATGTACCTTTCTACAATCCCGTCTCTCCTCCCCCTGCACCCCGCGGTCCCCTGGGTCCCCTGGGACCACGCCGTCCACGCGGACCGCTTATACCCTGAGCTCCTGTCGAACCGGTGGCTCCTGTCGGACCAGTCGGGCCCGTGGCTCCTACAGCAGTTAATTGAGAGAACTTTGTCACAAACACACTCGGATTTCCTGGGGCAGTAGAAGGGTTAAGGGTTTGAAACGCTCCAGGCAGAGTTGGAAACCCCGTTCCTGCAGGTCCTGCTACATATACATCGTCCTGGTTATTCCGATCTACTACAATGCCATTTCCAATATCAAGTTCCACTCCCCCCAAGTACGTAGAATACATAATTCCCCGTCCCGATGAACTTACTTGAGTAACAAACACGTCCTGACTTCCACCTAAGTTAACTTGGTAGGCATCCGAAGTAAGTGGAAAATCAGTGGAAGAGGTTCTACCGGTTACCCATGCATTGAAAAAAGAATCGAGAGACAACCCTATCCCAAAGTCATTCCCACTCCCTCCTAGATAAGTAGAGAAGAGAAGATTGGAACCTGTCGCATTCAGTTTGGTAACAAAAGCATCCCTTAAACCCGCACCAAATACCGTTTGAAAGGCAGTAGGGGTAACAGGAAAGTTAGTTGAATTCGTATCCCCTGTCACATACGCCAATCCAAACGAGTCCACCATAACCTCACTGCCTGAGTCTATCCCACTCCCGCCTAAGAGGGTGGAGTAGGTAAGGGTTGACCCAGAAGCACTTAGCTTACTTATAAATGCACTCGTGCTTAAGCCAAGGAGCACTGTCTGAAAAGCATTGGTGGAGACCGGAAAATTGGTTGAACTCGTACTTCCAGTCACATAAGCATTCTCACTACTATCTAAAGCAATACCTAGTCCTGTATCAGCACCATTGCCACCGAGAAAAGTAGAATAAACTAAGGAGCTACCTTGTACATTAAATTGCGTAACAAAAGCGTCAGAAGAACCTCCACCACCAAATACCGTTTGAAAGGCACCCGAGGTGATTGGGAAATCAGAAGAAGTAGCACCTGTCACATACGCATTTCCACTAGCATTGATAGCTAATCCGTTTATAAGTGTACCTTGCCCCAGAAGCGTAGAATAAATCAAACTGGTACCCGTCTCATTTAGCTTTGTCACAAATCCACTAGTGGAACCCACAATGGTCTGAAATGCTCCTGACGTGACTGGAAAATCTATAGATAACGTAAACCCACCCACATAGGCATTATTACTAGTATCTACTTGAATGCTATTCCCCCGGTCAGCCGAGTTTCCTCCTAAATAGGTGGAGTAGAGAAGGGAACTTCCTACTGAATTTAGTTTGGTAACAAACGCATCTGTTAACCCTGGAAGTGTCGTATTGTTTATTGTTTGAAACGCGCCGCTAGTCACCGGGAAATCGGTTGAGTTCGTTTGTCCAGTAATATACGCATTGCCTGAAGCATCAACCGCTATCGCAAGCCCGTTATCAGCACCTGTAGATCCTCCAATAAAGGTGGAGTAGCGCACATTGGGATCAATCACCAACAGCTGGCGGCGATCATAAGAAGTGACGGTGCGAAAGCCAAACCCTCCATCTGGATAGCAGGTATACTCGGTTTCAATGCGGACACTTCCGTCCTGCTGAAAGCTGACTGGCTTCTCCTCGCGCACTACCCCACTTTTTGTGCCCACAAGAAGGTGGCCGTTTACGTCAATCCCCAAGGGCGTCCCCCCTGTATAGCGCAAGCGGATGTCTGTGACTGCCGCTTCCGGATGAACGAGACAGTCATACTTAAACTGCTGCTCACTCCACGAAAAGAGAAGGTCAATTCCTTTCCATACCTGCTCATACATGACTTGATGAAACCTTATCTTTCCACTTGCCATTCGCTTTGGTACCCGGTTGCGATGCGCGTGGCAAAACTGAAGCTGTACCCATGTATCCGATGCCAACTGCAAAGCCACCCCATGGGAATGAAACACAAAGCGCATCCCCCCGCTCTCACCTTCTATTCCGACGACACACCGATCCTGTACACCTCGCCTGTAGTGGTACTCATCCACGCTTACACGCACGATCTCCACACCTCACTTATCACTAATGATTCATGTTATGAAGAAAACCTTCTTCCGGTGTCAAAAACACTCCTTGCTATCCTCCAAGCTGACGGTCCCGACAAGAATCCCCCTCAAATCTCCGTTACATAAGCACCCTTCTACGGGGCAGTCGGGGGAGCGAACCAGCACAAAAAGAGCAACCCTCTCCCCCAATAGGATCAGCTTAGTTGCCCCCTTCGTTTGCACATTATCATGTACCTTTCTACAATCCCGTCTCTCCTCCCCCTGTACCCCGCGGACCTCTGGGTCCCCTGGGACCACGTCGCCCACGCGGGCCGCTTATACCCTGAGCTCCTGTCGAACCGGTGGCTCCTGTCGGACCTGTCGGACCTGTCGGGCCTGTTGCACCAACGGAAGTGAGCTGCCCTACTTTTATGACGAAGGCATTCGTTGATCCCACCAATTGACTTTGAAATGCTCCAAAGGTAACGGGAAAATTAATTGATCCCGTACTCCCTGTCATATAAGCATTCTCCTCTGTATCGACTGCTATCTGAGAACCTCTATCCGTCCCACTTCCCCCTAGATATGAAGAAAAAGAGATTCCCCCGCCTGAGAAGCTCATTAGTGAAACAAATGCATCCACTCCACCAGCATTACTATCTTGAAAGGCATCCGATGTAACTGGAAAGTTAGTGGAAGTAGTTTGACCACTCACCCATGCTGTGCCAAAAGAGTCAACGGCAATGCCAACACCCGTATCACTCCCATTTCCACCTAAAAAGGTAGAATAAACAAGTGCACTGCCTAGAGGATTCAACTTTGTTACAAAAGCTGTGATACTTCCTAGAAATACGGTTTGAAATGCATTGTTAGTTATTGGGAAATCAGTAGATTGTGCTGCCCCTGTCACGTAGGCATTATTTCTTCCATCTAAATCAATGCCTAAACTCGTATCCGAGACATTCCCACCCAAATAAGTGGAGTAAATCAATGAAGAGCCTGCAGAATTAACCTTGCTTACAAATACATTCCGCCCGCCATTTAATATTGTCTGAAAAGATCCCGGTGTCGTTGGAAAATTGGTTGAGGTTGTTTCTCCAGTCACATACGCTTGATTGTCACTATCCACTACAATATCTCTGCCGTCATCATTTCCATTTCCTCCTAAAAAAGTAGAATAAACCAGAGCCGTTCCCGTTGTATCTAATTTAGAGATAAATGCATCTTGAGGCCCTCCCCCAAACTGTGTTTGAAAAGCACCTGTTGTTACAGGGAAATCATTAGCACCCGTAATCCCAGTCACATAGGCATTTCCCAGTTCATCTACAGTAATTCCTCTTCCTATTTCCGATCCATTTTGACCGCCCAGGTAAGTAGAATAGACAAGGGAAGTCCCTGTTACATTTAATTTTGTTGCGAATGCAGATTGATTGCCAGGCAACACCGTCTGAAAAGCGTTAGAGGTAACGGGAAAGTTAGTAGAACTAGTCAACCCGGTTATATAAGCATTTTCTGACCCATCAACAGCAATACTTGCCCCCGAGTTACTATCTGTTCCACCTAGAAAAGTAGAATATATAAGGGAGTTACCCGACACACTAAACTTACTGATAAATGCGTTGGAACCATCTGTCCCACCAGTGTATATCGTCTGAAAAACACCTGTTGTCACAGGGAAATCTGAGGATATAGTACTCCCTGTCACGTAAGCATTTAAATTCCTATCAACAGCAATCCCACTCCCACTATCAGATTCACTTCCCCCTAAGTAAGTAGAATAAAGGACGAGAGGATCTATCACCAATAGGTTATCTTTCTTATAACCCCCATCTATAATAAAACCAATTGTCCCATCGTCTGCTAGTTGAAACTGAGTTGCAATCCCCGTTCTCTTCCCCTTCACCATTTGATAACTTACCGGATTTGGTTCAAATATCACCCCATTAGACGTATATACAAACAAGTCTCCTCTTTCACTTAATGTCACATCGCCTCCACCCTCATACCGCAATCGAATATCTCCCACACAAGCGCCTGGATAAACCACTATATCGTATTTCAACTGAGCTCCATCTCCATAGAAAACCACATCCATCCCCCGCCAGACACCCTTATAGACTACGCGTTTATACTCTTGCTCGGCTAGATCGAGCCCCTCCGGTACAATTCCCTCAATCGCACCAACAAATCGCAAGATCACTTCATCAGATCCACCTAACGTAAATTGTATGCCCTCTGACGAGAACATACTCTGGATTCCCTGCCCTGCTGCAACATAAGCACCCTTCCCATTCTCAGTGCTCCGCCTAAACCGAAGTGATTGCCTCTCGGTTTTCACCTTTTTCATTCACTATCCCTCCATTGGATGTCGCTATCATGTTTTATCCTATGTTCAACATCCAATTTGGATATGGGCAAAATCACACCATCCCCTCTCATTCACCCTCAGCTAAATCACTTTATCCCTCTTCTTTTAAGTGAGGACCCTCCAAACAGTCATTACCTGACACAGAGATAGAACACTCCACCGCTCCGAAATATATTTTGTAAACATTCTTTAAAATCAGATACTACCTGATTTCTCGAAAGAACCACACGTAGGTTCATAACTTAACACGCAGATTGGAACTTTCGGAACCTAAGTGTCTGGAGAGCTTCCCTAGCTTTCAAAGCAAAGCGAATGGGGTTCTCTATTGATTGGGCGTGAATATACATGATGCTAGGACGATCGAAGATCCAGTGTTTGTGCATCGCCGCAATCGAGACATTATTTTTAAGATACGAGCGAACAAAAGAATTTACCTCTCCTTCAAACATCCCTGACTCACTCGTATTTAGTGACCGACCCCGGCAGTCGAGTGAGCCGAATGAAAATGCAAAAGACTGTACATATGGGCTTCTCGTTTCTTGTCCTAAAATCGTGGTAGGAACATTTCGGAAAAGAAAAACAAAACAAGTCCCATCGATAATCTGAGGATTCCCTCCTAAGATCTTTCCATACACTTTACAAATGTCAGCAAAAGAACTCATCTTCCTCTCTCCTCAATCTTTATATATTGTCTTTTGTGGACGGGTCGGGCAGAAAGGATATTAACAAAATTCCTGTTTTTTAATACTTGAAACACTCCTCTGCTTTTCAGAGCAAAGACAATGGGATTTTCTATCGACTGCCAATGAATATAGATAACTAACGGTTTTTGAAATACCCAATGATTCTGGATCGGTGCGAGGGTAAAGTTGTTCTGCCGCAAAAATTGCAGAACAGGCTCCAGTTCCTCTTGCAATAGCCCCAATACACCCAGATTAAGAGCAGTTGCATCACGATTCACCTTCCCAAAGGTAAAGATAGCAGGATATATTTGTGGACCTGCTGCCCTTCTATTCATTATGGTATTTGGAATAATCCTCAATAGCTGAACCCCACAGTTCCCATTTATAATCTTGGGCGCAAATCCAAGTACTTCCCCAAAGGATTGACACACTTGCTGATAACCCATGAAATTCACCTCCGGAAAATTATGTTATCAAACTCGATTTGGACTTAAGCTGAAACATCAGGGAATCAGGTAGAGCTTTTCCCCAACTGATTGGAAAAACCCACTAATGAGAAGTAGGTGAAAACTATTACGAAAGATCAAAATATATCATTCCGATTCAGTTTCATTTAGTATATGTATTTATTTTTTGTAAGTATGTGCTCATTCCACTTCTTATCTCTTTCATCATTCATACCATTGACCCATTTTAACATCGCTGTCTTCGATACGCTTATTTGCTCCGCTATCCAACTTGCCATAATCTCATCAAATCCATCCATCCCGACAACAGCCCTTGTAACTGATTCTCTATCCAATCCATTAGATCGTCATCCGACCGCTCGTATCTCATACGCCATGATCTCAATCAACCTGTGCACATTTACATAGATAGTCATCGTCCTTTCGTTTGATCATCTTCCTCACTACCACTCACTCTGAAAAAAAGGCATTAGAAAAGCATCCACACCGGATGCTTCACATCTTTAAATTAGTTCACGGGATCACTATTTCCTTATTTTACATGAAAATCATTTCCCCTACGACATATCATCCTCCCACCTGCCTAAACGACTCAATTTACTCGCCACTTCTTCTCATTATAATTTCTCCCCATCCACACCTTGCAGTGATGCTTTCTCTACCCGTTAAACTCTCCTCCATCTCCACGCAAACCTCTTGCTCCTCTTGGACCACGCCGTCCTCTTAGTCCTCTTGGTCCTATTGGACCTTGTGCTCCAGTGGTTCCTGTTGGACCCGTCGCTCCTGTCGGACCGGTAGCACCGACGGAGGTAAGCGATCCTACTTTCGTGACGAAAGCGCTATTAATCCCTGGTGAGAAATTGGTCTCCTGAAACGCTTGAGAAGTGACTGGAAAATCCGTTGAAGCTGTAAAGCCAGCAAAATAAGCAGATCCCGCTGAATCTAGCACCACACCATTTCCACTTTCATTCTGACTACCCCCAAGGTAAGAGGAGAAAGAAATTCCCTGTCCAGAGTAACTCATTTGTGTGACAAAGGCATCAAAACTTCCCGCTAAGCTATCTTGAAAGGCATCCGTGGTAAGCGGAAAATCAGTAGAATTGGTATTCCCTATCACCCATGCCCCTCCAAACGAGTCTACAGCAATACCTCCTCTGCCCAAGGGATTTTCTCGCTGACTTCCACCTAAGTAAGTGGAATAGACAAGCGCACTCCCACCTGGATTCAACTTTGTTACAAAAGCAGATTCAGGTCCAGGTCGAGTAACTTGAAATGCATTATTTGTTGTTGGAAAGTCCACAGAAAATGTAAATCCTGTCACATACGCATAGCTAGCTTCATCCAAATCAATGCCTATACCGCCATCTTGATTGGAACCACCTAGAAAAGTGGAATAGACGAGTGATGATCCAGTAGCATTCAACTTCGTAATAAATGCGTCAATCACTCCTGCAAACGTAACTTGAAAAGCGCCTGTAGTTATAGGGAAATCCGTTGACTGAGTGGAGCCAGTAACATAAGCTTGATCGCTATCATCCACAATGATATCACGTCCACTATCAATCGAACTCCCTCCTAAAAATGTAGAATAGACTAGATTACTTCCTGTTGTATTTAATTTAGTTACAAATGCATCTGAACTCCCTCCCAAAATCGTTTGAAATGCATTTGTTGTCGTTGGGAAGTCAGTGGATTGTGCTTCTCCAGTCACATAAGCATTGCCCTCCCCATCAATTGCTATGGCAGAACTTGAATCTAGCAAACTTGTACCTCCTAAATAAGTAGAATAGACAAGGGAAGTACCTGGGGCATTCAATTTCGTTACAAATATTGATCTTGGCATCGTCTGAAAGGCTCCAGAAGTTACAGGAAAGTTACTCGAAAAAGTAACTCCCGTCACATAAGCACGATTAGCACTGTCCACAACGATACTTACTCCTAAATCATCAAGATCTCCTCCAATGTAGGTAGAGTAAATAAGGGAGGTACCACCCTTATTAAATTTGCTAACAAACACATCAGCAACACCCATAAACATGGTTTGAAAAGCCCCTGTTGTCACAGGAAAATCTGTGGAAGCCGTCTGTCCTACTACATATGCACTTTGTGCTTTATCCACCGCAATATCTTGCCCAGTATCTACTTCTGAGCCCCCAAGGTAAGTGGAATAAAAGACGACCGGATCAATGACAACCATTTGAGTAGAATCGTACTTCTCTTTATCTATTCCAAATTGAATAGACCCATCTTTGTTGAGCTCAAATTGTGTGCGAATGTACTTTTTTCCCTGTTTTGTCCACTGAAAGCTAATTGGTTTTTTTTCGCAGTAAACACCCTCATCTGTATAAATATATAAATCACCATACTCGCCCAGGGTCACTCCATTTCCACCCTCATATTTCAGCCGAACATCTTCAACACGCGCCCCTGGATAAACAACCACATCATACTTCAGCCGCTCTTCATCACTTAAGAACACCACATCAATCCCCTGCCATACGCTCTCATAGATGACACGTTTATATCCTCGTCCACTTAGCTCTAACCCTCTGGGAGCCACCCCATCATGTGCATCCACAAACCGCAGTACCAACTCATCAGACCCCTCTATCGTAAACCGTACTCCCTCTGGCAGAAACGTATACAGGATTCCTTGCCCTTCTGCAACATAAGCATCCCTTTCACAACTGTCCCCTTGACACGCTTTGAACTGCAATTCAGCCTTCTGTATATTCTTCATCCCATATTCCTCCATCGAATGTTACCATGATGCATTATCCTATGCATCCAACTCCAACTTGGGCATGGGCAAAGTCAAAAAAACACCCTCGTCATGAGCGTGCCAATCATCGTTGAAGGAAGGAATACGATTGTGAGAAAAAAGATGCTGGCCGTCCATCACTACCTATCGCGGAATAATGTGTATATAAAGTATCGCCCTGTTCAATGAAAGACTGAACTCGAGCTGAAGATAGGAAGTGATATCATCCGGTCAGACGCTTATTTTGCGACAAGGGACGGTAAAACAATTCTTCCTTGAGGTAGACATTACACAAAGCATGCACAAGATTAAAGAGTATAAGCGGGTATTAAATGATAATTGAATCCGTCCCTTGCTAGGTATAAAATGGATGTTAACAGGAGAATCTGTCCCACTTTCATAGGTGGAATCTTCGATCAGCCACATATATCACTGTGTGCGATGCATTCAGCTCGATTAATGAGTAACCTTTTAGTATTCACATTCTTGGAGAGATGTTAGCATGAATATTATAGAAAAAAATTTATATACATTAAAATCCAAAAACAAAAATACCAAAATCATAGATTGTGATTGGAAAGATGATTATGGATTGTTAATGCTAATTGAAGAGAACAACCAATTCATACTTAAAATCAATGACGGAACTATGTACTTGACCAACTTAGGTATTAGGAGATTCCATTCCCTCTTCATCAGATGGATTGATAAATATCACTTTCTCATTGCTAATAGTAGAAATGAGGACAGAATGAACCTGCATATTTTTGATATGAATGGAATTAAACAAAATCATTTTAATTGTGGAGATGGCATTGAAGACATATTAGTCAATAATGAAAGTATATGGATTAGCTATTTTGACGAAGGTGTCTTTGGGGATAGTATAGGACATGAAGGTCTAATACAATTTAACTATGAGGGTACACCAGTATTGAGATACCATACTGATTTACTGGGAGCTCCGCTTATAGATGATTGTTATGCCATCTGTAAAGGAAAAGGTTCTTCAATATGGATTTTCCCTTATAGTGATTTTCCTTTGCTCCAAATAGATTCATCTAGTAAAACATATACATCTTACAAAACTCCCAAGGAAGTACACGGTTCATACGCTCTTTGCGCTCGAGGGAAAAACGCATATTTTCAAGGTTCGTATCGTCCTAAAGAACGTTTATATAGTTGGAGAATCGGTCAAGGTCGTCCAAAACCAATCGGAAATATTCCAGGCTATGTTCGGGGACTAGGTGACAATGAAACACATCATTTTTTATCCATAAATAATGATGACGTTAACGTCTATAGGATAATCAATCCCGAAGAGCATTGAAAGTACATAGGTAAAGAGGATATAAAATAATTGGCCAGATCAAGCTGGAGCCAAGTAAAATTTAGAAGCAAGAGATTAAAAAAGTGTGAAAGATATGTTTATAAAATATATGAAACAAACAAGAGAGCACCCACAAGGTGCTTTTTTAGTGGGGAGGGTAACGAATTAAAATTAAACTACCTTTATCCAAAAGGTGTGCCTAAGTAAGCGTGTCCACATTTGGCCCCCAATTTACTTTTTAGTGCTCCGTTAGTAACGTTTTCAAATAGAAAAACCCCCGATTTCTCGAGGGTTGGTGTGGTGGAGCATAGCGGGCTCGAACCGCTGACCTCTACACTGCCAGTGTAGCGCTCTCCCAGCTGAGCTAATGCCCCATAAAATAATCTTTTTCGAAAGACAAGATTTATACTACTACATATCTGATGCGATGTCAAGAAGTACATATCACTCACATTATACACAGATCTCATCATGATCATATACAAAAAGACAGGACATTCACCCTGTCTTTTCATGGTGCTGGAGAAGGGAATTGAACCCCCGACCTACGCATTACGAGTGCGTTGCTCTACCCCTGAGCTACTCCAGCTTATTCACCTATGATCGCCATCAGACCCTCATGATTATAGCATGCTTTGATAGAAGAGTCTATACTTGGACGGTCATTTATTATGGTGGAGGCGAGCGGAGTTGAACCGCTGTCCGAAGACATCGCCACGTTAGATTCTCCGAGTGCAGTCGTTGTATTGAAGTCTCATCAGCCGAACTGCCCAACGACAGGCTATTCGTCTGACCAGCTATCTATCATTCACTCGTCAGTCGATAGCACTCCTGACCAGCTAGTCCGCTAGATTATGAGACCCGGGAAAACACCACACGGACGATGGTGGACCGGATCCTAGCTAGCTTAAATTAAGCAGCTAGAGCGTAATTGTTATCGTTGCCAGTTATATTAGGCGTTCGCGTTATTTACGAGGACGCTGCCCCTCGACTCGCTACTAACGCTCGATCTGTCCCCGTCGAATCCAATAAACGCCCCCGCGGGAATAAATCAACGTTTCAGGTACCTATTCTATCACAACTATCCATTAATGTAAAGGAGGAAGCCTACATCTGCCGTTCTTTCAGCTGTCTGCGAATCTCACGATCAGCATCCCGCTTTGCCACTGCTTGCCGTTTGTCATGCGTCTTCTTCCCTTTAGCTAGTGCTAATTGAATCTTGGCATAGCCATTGCGAAGGTGTAAATCTAAGGGGATTAAAGTATAACCCTTCTGTTTAATCAAGCCGATAAGCTTATTAATCTCCTTCTTATGGAGCAAGAGCTTACGCGTTCGTGTTGGATCGTGATTAAAGCGGTTTCCCTGCTCAAACGGACTAATATGCATGTTGACTAACTTTACTTCACCACCGCTGACGAGCGCATGACTATCTTTTAAATTAACACGTCCCTGGCGGATCGACTTGATCTCTGTTCCTGTCAATACAAGTCCAGCTTCAAACGTTTCTTCAATAAGGTAATCATGACGTGCTTTGCGATTTTGTGCAATGACACGACTCCCTTTTTTCGCCAATATTCTCACCACCCACTACTGTTAGCTATACGGAGTTATATTTTAGCAAGAATATTGGCATTCCGTCAATAACCTACTTTGCCATTCTATTCTTTTTCGCCTTGTTTCTATAGCTTTTCTTCTTCTTTTTCGCCTTAGGAGAGCCTTCAGAAGACTTCCCTTTGACAGGGGATCCACTCTTGGCTTTCACCTTTGTTTTAGGTTTACGCTTCCCATGACCCGCTCGCTTATTTGCCGATTTTTTCTGCGGTTGTTTTGTTGGCCGGCGCGTTGTGCTTCCTTCTCCGCTCTCCAATAATTCAAAGTTGATCTTGCGCTCTTCCAAATCGACACCCATCACTTTTACACGTACGGCATCCCCCATATGATACGCCTTGCCAGAGAGCTCCCCATTTAGCGTATAGGTTCGCTCATTATAATGATAGTAATCATCGGTCATGTAACTAACATGAACCAGTCCTTCAATCGTATTTTCCAACTCGACGAATAGACCAAAGGAGGTAACACTGCTGATCACTCCATCAAATTCTTCTCCTACTTTATCTACCATAAATTCAGCTTTCTTCAAATCGTTCGTCTCACGCTCGGCGTCGATAGCCATCCGTTCGCGACGGGATGATTGCTCTGAAATATCACCTAGAATTTGCTGATAATGAGTTTTCCGTTCTGGTGTCAACTGACCCGTCACCGACTCACGGATAATGCGATGAATGATTAAATCAGGGTAGCGACGAATAGGAGACGTAAAGTGAGAATAAAATTTCGCTGCTAAGCCAAAGTGACCCAAACTTTCCGGTGAATACTTTGCTTGCTGCATCGAACGTAACATCACCTTACTAATCACTGCTTCTTCCGGGGTATGAGCAATCTCTTCCAAAACATCTTGTAGAGCACGCGGTTTAATGTCATCTGTCTGCCCACGCAACTGATAGCCAAAGTGAGTAATAAACTCTGCAAAGGATTGAAGCTTCTCGCTGTTTGGCTTTTCATGAATGCGGTAGACAAACGGTGTTTCCTGCCGAAAGAAGTGCTCTGCCACCGTCTCATTAGCAATCAACATAAACTCTTCAATCATTCTCTCGGCTACGGTGCGAGGCCGGGGAACGATATCTGTCGGTTTTCCATCTTCATCTACCAAAATTTTTGCTTCAGTGAAGTCAAAGTCGATCGCCCCCCGGCGCATACGCTTCGAGCGCAAGGTTAACGATAGTTCTTCCATACGGCGAAAATCGTCGATCAACTGTGCGTACCGTTCAATCAACGCAGGATCCCCATCAACCAAAATACTTTTTACATCCGCATATGTCATCCGCTCTGTTGTACGAATCACACTGGGATAAATATCGTAATCAACGACATCCCCGCTAGAGTCAATCTCCATATCACACGTCATCGTCAGGCGATCTACCTGGGGATTTAAACTACAGATGCCATTAGATAGACGTGGTGGCAACATCGGTATAACACGGTCAACTAAATAAACACTGCAGCCCCGTCTCATCGCCTCTTCATCTAACGCGCTATCTTCGCGTACGTAATAACTAACATCGGCGATATGTACGCCTAACCGCACGTGTCCATGTTCCAATTGCTCAATGGAAACAGCATCATCTAAATCTTTCGCATCCGCCCCATCAATGGTAACCATTTGACGATCGCGCAAATCACGACGCTCTGCAACTTCCGCCTCACTGATTGAATCAGGCACTTGTTCAGCCGCCTGCAGTACTTCCTCCGGAAAAGATTCGGGCAATTGATGTTTGCGCACGATAGATAAGATGTCTACCCCTGGATCATCCTTGTGGCCGATAATCTCTTTAATAACACCTTCTGCGTTCTTTCTTCCCTGTGGATAAATCTTAATCTGTACGACGACCTTCTGCCTATCCGTTGCCCCTGCCTGTGCTTCGTGTGGTATGAAGATATCAGCGGCCAGCCGTTTATCATCCGGCACAACAAACCCAAAATATTGGGAGGCCTGATGAAAAGTGCCCACTACTTCCTGCCGACCACGTTTAATAATCCGAACGACTTCTCCTTCTGCCCGTCGTCCCTGCTTTCCTTTACCATGCAGCCGTGCCAACACAGTGTCTCCATCCATAGCTCCATTCAAATCATTCGCATGGATAAAGACATCAGAAAAGTCGGGGTGATCAGGTAACACAAAACCAAACCCCTTTGCGTTACCTTGAAGTGTACCACGAACTAAGTTTAAGCGTTCGGGCACCCCGTATCGCTGGGCGCGCGTACGAACAATATGTCCCCCCTCCTCCAACTTATCTAACACATATTGAAATTGATCGCGATCATCTTGTTGCTCAGCAAAGGTATCCACCAATTCATTAAATGACATCGGCTTATATGCTTTCTTCCTCATAAACTCTAAGATATTATATTCTAAGTCCATCTCTCTCTCCTTCCTCCTTTATCATCTCACCACCCCAGTGGTCGGGTTCCATTGCTGGAACTGCTGGCAGTACCTCTTGAATAAAGGTTGAAATATCTTCAAATAATTGCTTCCGTTCACGATCCACCGTAATGATATGACTTGACTTTTCATACCAGATCAATTGCTTATTCTCCGATGCAATATGATCAAATATATATTGACCACTCTCAGGGCGCACCGTTTCATCTTGCCTCGCTTGTACTACAAGTGCAGGAACCGTAACGTGGGGCAAAGTTTTGCGTAAGTGGCGAATAAATTTTCGAAGGCTGGCCACACTGCGCATCGGCGTGCGATCATAGGGAACAATATGTTGTTCAATATGAGCCGGTTTCTCCCCTCCGCGCGGACGGAAACGAACAACATACTGTAAAACATCCGCTAAAGGAGCGCGTCGATCCTGTACCCAAATGGGAGCACACATGGGAATGACAGCTGCCAGCGGTTTCATATGAGCTAGATGGAGCACCAAAGCTCCCCCCATCGACAAACCACAAGCAATGATCCGCTCTACCCCCTGCGCTTGCAAATGGTTATAGCCTTCCAATACACTTCCCCACCAGTCCTCCCAACCTGTTTTTTCCATCTCTTCAGGAGACGATCCATGACCTGCTAATAGGGGCGCATGCACCGTATACCCTTGTTCGTGCAGATGTTTTCCTAACGGTCGTAGCTCGGACGGTGAGCCTGTAAAGCCATGTACCAATAAGATGCCCGTTTCTCCTCCCGAATATAAAAACGGCTGTGTCGAACGCTCTACTATTTTCATACCCTCTTCATCCCTTTATATTCATTTTGTGCGAAAGTACCGTACTCTAATCATACCACGACTTTTTTCACCCCTGGTGACAACGGAAGAAACGGATGCAAAATAAACAAAAACAGCCGGATTGCTCCCGCTGTTCCAAGTCAGGCATATTTAAGCTATATTATACGAACAAGCCTACCGCTACCGCCATCACCATAAATAAGACGGCTAGCACGATGGTTACCTTGTTAAGGACTGCATCCATCCCTCTTGCCTTCGTTTTACCCATAAGGTGTTCCGCACCACCAGCAATCGCACCGGATAGGCCTGCGCTTTTACCTGATTGTAAGAGAACTGCGACGATCAAGCCAATACTGATGATCGCAAGTATGATCTTTGCTGCTATTGCCACCCGTTCCACCCCCCGTCACTACTCATACAGCTTAATCTATCACAATTTCAGTTATTTTGCAATATAGCGGAGGCCTTCAGAAACTACTCCTTCCCTACGCATATGAACACGTTACACATTAAAGAGAAAAGAGGGCTATCCAATGATAGCCCTCTTTTCTACCCACTTCATAGTTGGCTAGCTCCCCAGTCCTTAGTCCCGTTTAAGCTGATAAAAGGAACTTTTCCCTGGATATTCAGCACACACATCCAACTCTTCTTCAATCCGCAATAGTTGATTATATTTGGCAACACGATCGGTCCGTGAAGGGGCGCCCGTCTTAATTTGCCCTGATCCAACTGCTACTGCCAGGTCAGCAATGGTAGTATCTTCTGTCTCGCCTGAGCGATGGGAGATCACTACCGTAAAACCAGCTTTTTTTGCCATTTCGATCGCTTCCATCGTCTCTGTCAATGTTCCAATCTGATTCACTTTTACCAAAATGGAGTTTCCAGCTCCTTCTTCAATTCCTCGTGCCAGGCGTTCTGTATTGGTAACAAACAAATCATCCCCGACCAGTTGGACACGCTTACCGAGTCGATCGGTCAATGCTTTCCACCCTTCCCAATCATCTTCTGCTAATCCATCCTCTATAGAATAAATTGGGTACTTGTGAGCAAGCTCCTCATAGAAAGTGATCATCTCTTCTGTCGAGCGGCGGATGCCTTCACCCGCAAAATGGTACTCCCCGTCTTGATACAACTCTGTAGCAGCGACATCTAGTGCGAGAACAATATCTACTCCCGGTTCATATCCTGCTTGCTCAATCGCCGTTACAATCGTTTGTAACGCCTCCTCGTTAGAGGACAAATTTGGAGCAAACCCGCCTTCATCCCCAACAGCGGTAGATAAGCCTCGCTCTGACAAAACCTTTTTCAAGTGATGAAATACTTCTACCCCCATCCGCAATCCTTCCGCAAAGGTAGGAGCACCGATAGGCATCACCATAAACTCCTGTATGTCTACATTGTTATCCGCGTGTTCGCCCCCATTGAGAATGTTGAGCATAGGGACAGGTAAACGCTTCGCATTAATCCCACCAATATACCGATACAATGGCAATTCCAGTGCTTGTGCAGCCGCCCGCGCTACCGCTATTGAAGCACCCAAAATAGCGTTCGCACCCAAGTTCCCTTTGTTTTCTGTTCCGTCCAATTGAGTAAGGATCGCGTCAATCTGCACTTGATCCAGCGCATCCAACCCTTCCAAAGCTGGGGCAATAACCTCGTTCACATTTTGGACCGCTTGTAGCACCCCTTTGCCCATAAAGCGTCCTTCTTCTCCATCCCGCAGTTCCACCGCTTCATATGCACCCGTAGAGGCACCCGACGGTACGATCGCTCTTCCCAGCTCTCCTGATTCCAAAATCACTTCCACTTCCACGGTTGGATTCCCACGAGAATCAATCACTTCACGCGCAAATACATCTTCAATCATGGTCATAGCTAAAACCCCCTAGTTAGTTGGTGTATCAATTACCGATTTCCCAGTCATGGCCGCTGGTTTATCAAGTTGCAATAACTGTAGCAAGGTAGGTGCCACATCAGCTAAAATACCCCCGTCTCGCAGATGGATCGACTCGTCTGTCACAATACAGGGTACGGGAAAAGTAGTGTGAGAAGTGACAGGTCGTTCCTGCTCGTCCAGTACCATATCGGCGTTACCATGGTCAGCAATAATCATCGCTACCCCACCTTTTTCCTCAATGACACGAACCACTTGTCCCAAGCAATCATCTACTGCCTCTACCGCCTGAATCGTGGCATTCAACTTGCCTGAGTGACCTACCATATCCGGGTTAGCAAAATTTAAGATAACCACATCATAATGTTCCTGTTCAATCTCAGTCACCAGTTGCGCTGTCAGCTCATATGCGCTCATCTCTGGTTGCAGATCATACGTTGCCACTTTAGGAGATGGAATCAATTTTCGCTCCTCACCTATAAAAGGCTCCTCTCGTCCTCCATTATAAAAAAAGGTGACGTGCGGATATTTTTCCGTCTCAGCGATCCGCAATTGTGTTAATCCTGCACGGGAGACTACCTCTCCGAATGTATCCTCTAAATCGACTGAATCAAACGCGATTTCTGCTTGGATCGAATCGCTATAATGCGTCAGACACACATATGAAAGCTCATGCGGATGACGTTTGCTCTGTTCAAACCCCATAAACGAAGAGGAAGTTAGCGATTGCGACAATTGAATAGCACGATCGGGGCGGAAGTTATAAAAGATAACTGTGTCATTATCACAGATCGTAGCACGTTCCTTCCCCTCTTCATCTATAACGACAGTAGGGGGAAGAAATTCGTCATATACTTCCTGCTCATATGCTCGCTGCAGAGTAGCGATCGGGTCGGAGGTTTTCTCCCCTTCACCCTCTACGAGCACACGGTACGATTGTTGCACACGCTCCCAGCGTTGATCGCGATCCATAGCAAAATAACGTCCGTGCAGTGAGGCGAGTCTACCCACACCTATTTCTTCTATTTTCGCTTCTAACTGTTCTAAATAGTCCACTCCACTGGTGGGAGAAACGTCACGTCCATCCATAAAAGCATGTATATACACATCTTTCAATCCTACCTGCTTTGCCAGCTCTAATAACGCATAGAGATGGTCGATATGACTATGTACCCCACCATCGGATAGTAGGCCCATGAGATGGAGCTGAGTTCCCTTGTTTTTTGCCTGCTCCATCGCCGCCAGCAGTACCTGATTGGTAAAGAAATCCCCCGATTCGATTGCTTTACTGATTCGTGTAAAGTCTTGATATACAATACGTCCGGCACCAATGTTGAGATGACCTACTTCAGAGTTACCCATCTGCCCCGGAGGAAGTCCAACTGCTTCACCGCTCGCCTGTAGCTGTGTGTGCGGATATTGCTCCCACAAGCGATCAAAGTTAGGTTTATGCGCCTGCATGACAGCGTTACCATGCCGCTCTTCGCGCAAAGCAAATCCATCGAGAATGATTAAGGCGACTGGTTTGCGCTGTGTCATCCTTCATCCCCTCCTATGCTCGCTTTCACCAAGTGGAAGAACATAGTGGGATCTAAGCTAGCTCCACCTACTAGGGCTCCATCGATATCTGTTTCTGCCATATAGGCGGCAATATTATCTGGTTTTACACTACCTCCATACTGGATACGAACTGCATTTGCCACCGCAACAGTAAATTGTTCCCGCAATGTATCTCTAATGGAGGTGATCACTTTACCCGCCTCTACAGGGGTAGAAGCTTTGCCTGTTCCAATCGCCCATACCGGTTCATACGCGATCACCACACGTTCCAATACGGTCGTTTCAATACCCGCTAATGCTCGTAGTACTTGCTTTCTAACCACGTCAGTCGTCTGCTGTGCTTCACGTTCTGCCAGCGACTCTCCTACGCACACGATAGGGGTTAACCCACTTGCAAGCGCACTCTTCACTTTGCGATTGATCATCTCATCGGTTTCCATAAAGTAAAGCCTGCGCTCAGAGTGACCCAAGATTACATATTCGACTCCTGCCTTGACAAGCATCGTAGCGCTTACTTCACCTGTGTAGGCACCCTCGTTCTCCCAGTGCATATTTTGCGCCCCTATCGCCACATCTGTCTCCTCAGCCGCATGCACCAACAGCGGGATAACGGGAAAAGGAACACATAGTACTACGGATACATCGGCAGGAAGGGTAGAGGCAGGAAAAGAACGAATAAAGTCTATCGTCTCCTCCTGATCCTTGTTCATCTTCCAGTTACCTGCAATTATAGGTGTTCGCATGAGAGTGCATCTCCTTCGTCATATAGAGTTGATTAACGATCGTGTAATGCAATGACACCAGGCAAATCCTTCCCTTCCATCAGTTCCAAAGAAGCACCCCCACCGGTAGAAATATGATCCACCTGTTCTGCCAACCCCGATTTCTCGATGGCGGCAGCGGAATCCCCTCCACCTACAATCGTAAGGGCGCCTGAATCTGCCATCGCTTGAGCAATCGCAAACGTTCCCTGAGCAAAACGATCAAACTCAAAAACACCCATCGGTCCATTCCAGATAACCAGTTGTGAAGAATGAATGACATCGGCAAAAGTGGCTCTCGTAGCAGGACCAATATCAAGTCCTTGCTTATCTGCCGGTATATTAGAAACATCAACCACTTCTGCTTCTGCATCTTCGGCAAAACGTTCCGCCACAACGACATCCGTCGGCAAGAGTAACTGAACGCCTTTCGCCTTCGCCTGATCCATAAATGACTTTGCTAACTCCACTTTATCTTCTTCTAACAACGATTTCCCAATTTCATGTCCTTGAGCGTGTAGAAATGTATACGCTAAGCCTCCACCTATGATCAAAGAATCGACCACATCGAGGAGATGTTCGATCACTCCGATCTTATCTTTCACTTTGGCACCACCAATAATCGCCGTAAACGGACGCTTTGGTTGTTCCAACGCATGCCCCAATATCTCCAATTCTTTTTGCATCAACAATCCGGCAACCGCTGGGAGATGAGTGGCGATTCCCTCCGTCGAAGCATGTGCGCGGTGGGCAGCACCAAAGGCATCATTGACGTACACATCCGCTAACCCTGCCATCGCCTGTGCGAGTTGGGGATCATTTGCTTCTTCACCCGGATGAAAACGGAGGTTTTCTAATAGAAATACTTCCCCTTGCTTCATATTGTGGGCATACTTTTGTACTTCCTCACCCACCACTTCATCCGCTTTTGCGACCGTAATACCAAGTAGATTAGAAAGGCGTTTGGCCACAGCATCTAACCGTAATTCTTCCACTACTTTTCCCTTAGGTCGTCCGAGATGACTCGCTAATATCACTTTCGCTCCTTGTTCCCGCAAATATAAGATGGTAGGGAGCGCCGCCCTGATTCGCGTATCATCTGTTACCCGTCCGTCTTGGAGCGGAACATTAAAGTCGACGCGACAAAATACTCGCTTGCCTTGAACATTCACATCCTGTATTGATTGCTTGTTCATATATTGTGCCTCCTTGACAATAGGTTACGCCTTAAATACAAGCGAAAAGGAGAGCGGCTCCTCGCGCCGTAGCTTCATCAATACGTACGGTCTTTACAGAAGTGCTCTCCTTATTCTATTTCTTATAACCCTTGCTTGGCAATATAATCCGCTAGGTCGACCACTCTGCTGGAGTAGCCCCATTCATTATCATACCAAGATACCACTTTCACCATATTTCCCTCCATCGTCATCGTGGTTAAACCATCGACAATAGAAGAGTGTGCGTCGCCATAATAATCGCGTGACACTAATGGCTCATCGGAAAAAGCCAAGATCCCTTTTAACTTTCCTTCCGCAGCATGTTGCAGTGCGGCATTGATTTCCTCTACTGTTACCTCTTTATCCAATTCAGCCACAAAGTCGACGACAGAGACATTAGGTGTGGGAACACGCATGGCAAATCCATTTAACTTCCCGTTTAATTCAGGTAACACTTTTCCTACCGCTCTAGCAGCACCCGTCGTAGTAGGGATGATCGACATGCCTGCTGCCCGCGCACGGCGCATATCTTTATGGGGGAGGTCCAAAATTTGTTGATCATTGGTGTAGGAGTGGACCGTTGTCATTAGACCGCGACGAATTCCATACAATTCATGGAGCACTTTAGCAACTGGTGCCAAGCAGTTTGTCGTACACGAAGCGTTAGAAATGACATGGTGGCTATTAGGATCATATTGATCTTCATTCACACCCATCACTACAGTTAAATCTTCACCTTTTGCCGGTGCGGAGATAACTACTTTTTTCGCTCCTCCTTGTAAATGCTTAGCAGCCGCCTCACGCTCTGTAAATCGGCCCGTCGATTCGATCACAATCTCGACACCTTCTTCTCCCCATGGAAGTAGAGCAGGGTCACGTTCTGCAAACACTTTAATCGCAGTCCCGTTTACCATAATCGCGTTTTCACCAGCTTCAACGCTAGCATCTAAGCGACCATGTACAGAATCGTACTTTAATAGATGAGCCAGGCTCTCGGCATCCGTCAAATCATTAATCGCTACCACTTCAACATTGGGATGACCTAACATCGCCCGAAACACACTGCGTCCAATCCGACCAAACCCATTAATACCGATTTTTGTTTTAGTCATATCATTATCCTCCTCAGGAATGTTGTTTATGATGATCCACTATTAATCGTGCTGCCGCCTCGTCCGTGACAAGCATATCTGTTCCCATCGAAGCGCATATCGCTCCAATTGCAGCAGCTTTGCTATTACCACCAGCAACGGCAATCACGGTATCCATCCGTTGTAAATCTTCAATTTGCAAGCCAATCGTTCGACTGCGAAAAACGACTTTACCTGAAACATCTACATAGTAGCCGAATGCTTCCCCTACGGCACCAGCTAAAAGCAAAGCTTCCTTGTGGGCAGGAGTAAGGTTGCGTCTGGTTGCCATCGCTTCTGCCTCACCTACTCCATGAATCACCATATTGGCAGAACGAATCTTCTTTAATCCTTTTTCCACATGAGGCTCTTTTGCAATCACCTCGTACGCATCCTCACTCAACTGATCCGGTAAATGCATTAAGGAGTAATTTCCACCCGTGTGATTTGCCATGTGGGACACAATATAGTTTGCCTCTAATTCTACCGCTTCACCCAATCCGCCGCGGGCAGGAACAAACGTTAAGCTACGGAAAATGGAAGAAGGTGTCATGCGTTCTGCCACCGCAGCCACTGTACTACCGCCAGCAACAGCGACGACATCATGCTCTTTTGCAAAGCGCTGTACCAAATATGCGCCCGCCTGTCCCATCTCTTGCTTAGTCGTGTCCATCTCATCTGCATTTCCAGGCACAATTACCACATGTTTTAACCGTAGAGCAAAACGCAGCTGTTCTTCCAATTCGGAGCGACCGCTGATCACCTTCATCATCGGTTCCAACTCTGCAATTAAATTGTTACCTTTCTCAGCCAACACCATCCCACTCGTTTGCATATATAGTAAACCCAGATCACGGAGATATTCTACCTCTGCCCGAAGCGTCCGCTCCGTCATCCCCATCGCTTGCGCCAATCCCCGCCTTCCTAACGGTTGTTTCCAATGGATGTAGCGCAATATCTCGTACCGTAAATGCATCCGCTCCAGCAGATCCGGCATCAATTCCTGTTGCAAATGCAACAGCTCGCGTTCTCTACCCACATTCCACCACCTCCAAGGGACTTATAATGTCCCGTTATAAATATTATGTCCCGCAAGGTGTAAAAAAAGAAGGCAGATTGTATAATATGCTCTTACCTTCTATTCTACACCTTTAAACATAGCGTCGTCTATGGGTAGAAGCTGCAATTTTCATCTCCTCACGATATTTGGCTACTGTCCGGCGCGAGATGCGAATCCCACGCTCCATTAACACTTGAGATATTTTTTGATCGGAAAGCGGCTTTTCTTTATCTTCTTCCACAATCAACGTGTTAATCAACCTTTTTACTTGATACGTGGAAGTATTTTCACCCACATGCGTCGTCACTTTGGTCTGGAAGAAAAAACGAAAAGGAAAGATTCCATAAGGCGTTTGCATATACTTATGTTGGGTCGCTCGACTCACGGTCGATTCATGCAGTGAAAGTTCATCTGCCACTTGTTGTAAAGTGAGTGGCTTGATTAATCCTTTCCCATTTTCAAAGAAATCACGCTGCCTTCGCACGATGCAATCACTCACTCGATACATGGTTAAGCGACGTTGCTCCACATTTTTAATTAACCATTTGGCTGCTTGAAACCGTTTCTCTAAATAACGTGTCGCCTGAGCTGCTCCTTCTCCTTCATCCTTCCGATGCATCAGTTGATGATAATATGGACTCAGGCGCAGGCGTGGAATATAAGGATCATGTATAGAAACCTCATACGCTCCTTCCTGCCAATCCACTATAACATCCGGTAAAAGGTATCGTGCCGGCTCAGACACATAAACCGCGCCCGGTCTTGGATCCAACTTCAAAATTAGGTCTAGCGCTCGTTGCACACACAACAACTTAACAGAGAGTGCAGTCGCAATCTTTTTGAGTCGATGAGCCGCCAAATCATGTAGATGATCTTTTACAATGGCAAGTGCAACCTCCCTCGCTTCCTCACCCTTATTCTGGCGAAGAAGCTGCAACTCAAGACACTCCGCCAAGGATCGAGCACCCACGCCCGCCGGATCTAGTGATTGAACGATCGTTATGCAATTTTCATATTCATCTCGACTTAAATGAAAGCGCTTACATATTGCTTCATCTTCCACTTGTAAATATCCTTTTTCATCCAGATTACCCGCTAGATAGAGGCAGACCTTGTATTCATATGCAGTTAATGTTAATTCGCGCAACTGTGCTTCTAAAGCCACCATTAATGTGTCCCCAGCAGAGGAGAGGCGCTCAAGTACATGTTCCTTTTCATTTCCTATATGAACGGAGGCTGTTCCTCGTTCACTTTGTAACTTTGCCCACGCTTCCATTTCCCGTTCAGTAGGCGTTATCTGTTCTTCGGATTCCAGTAATGGGTTCTCTATGATTTTTTCTTGCAGAAAGGTGAGCAGCTCATATGCCGGTAATTGTAAAATATGAAGTGCCTGCCGCAACTGCGGTGTCATGGTTACGCTTAATTTCTGCTCTTGATTAAACCCAAACTCCATGGAGAGAGTCATCTTCAGATACTCACCTCCGCTTTTCGATTTCTTTATTATATGTGAGCGTTCTGCTAAAGGATGCCACTTTCTTTTCATATCTTTTATTTTATCATATGTATGGTATAGAGAGGGGCTAAGTTAAGGCTGTTCCTCTTTTTACAAGTAATAGTTCTCTTCTCATCCCAGTTTATCTTCCTTCCTCTTGCGTTCCACAATTCAATGCGATATAATGGTCTTTGTCGGTATTATTGTTACCGTTTATGCGCCTATAGCTCAGGGGATAGAGCACTGGTCTCCGGAACCAGGTGCCCAGGTTCGAATCCTGGTAGGCGCGCCAATAGAGTTATTGCAGAATACACTCTCACCTTCTAGGTGAGAGTGTATTTTTTCGTACTTGGGTATATATTGATAGGGCAGGCAAAAAACATTTGACCTTTGTTGACCTTTCGTATATGATTACACTAAGTTGTCAAATCACTTTAAGGAGGGAACTTACGTCATGAATCTAGTCCCTTATGTAGTAGAGCAAACCAATCGTGGTGAACGTTCCTATGATATTTACTCCCGTCTCTTAAAAGATCGCATTATTTTTCTCGGTAGTGAGGTTAATGATGCTGTTGCCAATACCATTGTGGCACAGCTTCTCTTTTTGAGTGCAGACGATCCTGAAAAAGATATTCACCTATACATCAACTCCCCCGGTGGCTCCATCACTGCCGGTTTCGCCATCTACGATACGATGAATTTGGTCAAATGTGATGTGCAAACCATCTGTGTTGGTATGGCCGCTTCCATGGGCGCATTCCTACTCTCTTCTGGAACCCCAGGAAAGCGTTATGCTCTTCCTAACAGTGAAGTCATGATCCACCAACCTCTAGGTGGTGCACGCGGACAAGCGACCGATATTGAAATTGGGGCTAAACGCATTCTCGCCATGCGCGATAAGATTAATAAGCTTCTAGCAGAACAAACCGGACAAAAGCTAGAGAAGATCGCAAAAGATACTGACCGCGACTTCTTCCTCGAAGCTGACGAAGCAAAGAAATACGGTTTGGTCGATGAAGTCATCGAACGGCCGCCAGCAGCAAAATAATTTGTTAAAAACAGAACCCCCTCTCTTCTACATAAGAAGAGAGGGGGTTCTGTTTTATTTTAACATCTCTCGCAATCGTTGCACATGTTCTGGTGTTCCACTAATAATTAGCCGATCCCCTAGCAACAAAAGTGTCTCACCATGAGGTAAAATCACTTCATCACCCCGGAAAACGCGTATAATGAGTGTATCACCTAAGAATGGCAAATCCCGTACGCGGCGTTCATGGAAACGCTCATTACATAAGGGTATTTCTTGCATATGAGATTCTTTATCCGATACCATTTTTATCATCGACGGATGTTCAATCAAGGAGAGCAACAAGGTCTTATTGGCTGAAAATGAGGAGAAGAGATGAATGGCCGACTCCTTCGGCAATTTCAGATTAGCCTTATCCTCCATCCGTGCAATGACTTGCTCTACCCCTTCTTTTTCTGCCCAACATGCCAAACGAACGTTTTTCTCATCATCATTGGTGAAGAAGACAACAATATCGCTATCTATCACTCCTTCAGCTTCCAATGATTCTTCATCAATCACAGGTAGCTGGACAATTGGATATGGACGTTCATTATCCGACTCCAAGTTGGACTTGTCGGAACCATATACCGTCACCTGATACTTATCATCAAATAGATCTTGAGCTAACGTAAGAGTAACCAGATTAATCCCTACTAACGACACTGTATGCCGCTGTTCCTTTTCCCGATCTGGCAAGATCTTTTGGAATAAGATAGGTGAGATCAAAGTCGTTAGCACCGCTGCTAACACTAATGCAGTATTCATCGTCTCATCAATAATTTTCATCTCAATTCCAATCGCTGCCGCCGCAATCACTAGACTAAGTTGCGAACTTAGCAATAGCCCAGCTCCAATCGATTGCTTCATGTTAAACCATCGACGGAATAAGAGGATCACCAACACACGCGAGAAATAAGCTGCAAAGAGGAGAATCGGGAGCATCAACAGTGCACTAGGCTCTTGTAACAGCCCTTTTAGATCGAGCTCCGCCCCCACCATCACAAAGAAGATGGGAATGAGAAATCCATAGCCAAACGCATTCAGCTGCTTTACAAACGGCTTGCTCGGATACATCAGAGACAGGATTACCCCAGCTAAGAAGGCACCTAAAATATTTTCTGCCCCTACTCCTTCTGATAAGGCTACAAAGAGCAATATCAGAGCAAACACACCCCGTGTGCTGATCGAAATTGTTTCTAATTTAATTTTTTCCACCAATTTAAAGGGCTTAAAGATTTGAATCATACGATAGACAACAAAGAATGCAACGAAGAGCAGTAATAACCATAGAGTGTTAAACACACTCTCTCCCGACCGTATTAAAGATATATGGATCGCTAACAACAGCATCGTAACGAAATCCGCGATCACAGCCGTCAATAAAATCGCTTGCCCATATGTAGTATCAAGAAAGCCTTTATCTTTCAATATAGGCAGTGCGATACTAACTGAGATGGTCGAGATGATCAGTGTCATAAAGAGGACATCATCGACAAACCCGAGAGCTTGAATTCCCCACGCCATGCCAAAAGAGAGAAATAAAATCGTAAAAAAGCTAACCACGCTAATAATAAGTGGATTACCCGCTTTTTTATCTTTCTTTTTGTTACTTTTTTGTATCAGGTCAAAATCGATCTCCAAGCCACTGAGAAACATCAGATAGATGATCCCCAAGGTAGAAAGTAGTTCAAGAAATTGATCTTCATGAATGACTTGAAACCCACTTTGCCCCAGAACGATCCCTGCTATAATTTCGGCAACCACCACAGGAATAAATTTTAATTTTAGTCGATGCAAGACAATCGGTATAAGAAATGCAACAATCACCACAACCATAAGTGATGTAACAGAATGGGTTCCCTCCATACTAAGCCTCCTGTGCCACTACATGTTCTGATGTATTTGTGTGCTCGTGTTCGCGTTCGCACACATCATGAATGACGGTCAAATTTTCTACTACAGATTACTTGTCGTTTATCACACAGAAAAGCTGTGGAAGGTGACAATTTACAAGAGCCTCAATCACTCTGTTAATAATATATCCAGAAGTATAAAGACTGTCCAGTAAATCGTAGGAAATGTTCCTCCATAGAGAAGAGACACTTCCTAAAAAGCACACACCTACAGGGATCTGCTCACAAAGATACGAAAAAGCCACCATGATATGGCAGCTGGAGAAAGGGACTTCACTATTTTAAGCTCTCCCGACTAATCAAATTCTCTAGACGGCGAACCGCTTCCTCTTCGTCTGTGCCATCTGCAATGATGGTCATCGCAGCCCCTTTGGCAACCGCCAAACTCATAATTCCCATGATGCTTTTTGCATTTACTTTCTTTCCGTCTTTCGAAACAAAAATTTCTGCCGCAAATTTATTAGCTTCTTGTACAAAGCGCGCCGCTGGACGAGCGTGTAACCCCGTATCTAAGCGAATCACTACTTCTTTTTCTGTCATCTTGCGCTCCCCCTTCCTGTCCCCATTTAATCATTTATGAAGTTTCATCCTCACCTGACATTTTACGAATCCGATGAGCCAATTCATTAATTTTGCGGAGACGATGATTGACGGCCGATTTACTTACTTCCCCAGGTAATAGTTGCCCTAATTCAGTTAGGCTTACATCAGGGTAGCGAATACGTGCTTCTGCTACTTCCCGCAATCGCTCCGGAAGTTCTTCTAGTCCCATCTCCGCTTCGATCAGTCTAATATTTTCCACCTGGCGCATACTAGCCTGAATCGTCTTGTTTAGATTAGCTGTTTCACAATTAACGAGGCGATTTACCGAGTTGCGCATATCTTTCATGATGCGAACATCTTCAAAATGAAGAAGTGATTGGTGCGCACCCATCAGGTTGAGGAGTTCACCTATTTTATCTGCTTCCTTTAAGTAAACCACATATCCTTTCTTACGCTCAATCAGTTTTGCATGCAGGTGATATTTTTGTAACAACTCGCACAGATGTTCAGCATGATCATGATAAGTTGAGATAATTTCTAAGTGATACGATCCACTATCAGGATTATTGACCGATCCTCCTGCTAAAAAAGCACCTCGAAGATAGGAGCGACGACAATACTCCTCTCCAATCAACTCCGAAGAGATACCTTCGATGCGATGAAGCCCGACTCTCATAATACATAAATGCTCTAAGATCGACTCTGTTTTGTCAAGCACACGTATAATATACACATTATTTTTCTTTAAACGCGCTTTTTTCCGCACCATTACTTCAGGTTGAACCGCATACAACAGTTTAAAGAGGCTGAAGATCCTGCGTGCAATCGAGGCATTTTCAGTATGAAGGTCCAGCACTGGACGCTTATCGTAGATAGAAAGCGAACCTACAATACGCACAATTGCTGAGAGTTCAGCACGTGCACTAGAGGGTTTTACATCGATGCGACTCAGTTCGTTTTTCATCCTACCCGTAAAGGACATCACTCATTCCTACTCTCTTCCATCCACCATATTAATTTTTAAGCTCGCACAATTCGTAAGAGATGTTGACTTAAACGCTGAGCATTATGCCTAATCACCTGATCTTGATATTGAATAAAATTATCCGCAATCACGTGGTAGCCACTCTCTATTAAACGCTCGCAATCAGGAAAGACAGGTTCGGATCCTTCCTCTGCATACGGTTTTAAAATCGAAACTTCGGGAATTTCACTATTGAGGAGGACTGTATCAATAATTCTTCCACCCATATGTTGTTCGATCACGGCTAAATGATCGTGCGCTGTATACCCACAGGTTTCACCAGGTTGGGTCATCACATTCCCAATGTAGACTTTCTCTGCACGACTGCTGCGAATCGCCTCCGCCATTCCTTTTACTAAGAGATTAGGAATAACACTGGTATACAAACTCCCTGGTCCAATCACAATTAAATCAGCATCTTCTATTGCCTGAATCGCCTCTTCTAGCGGACGAGGATTGGGTGGCTCCAGATAAACTTTACGAATTTTTTTGCCTGACTTTGGAATCTGCGATTCCCCGCGCACAATCGTTCCATCTGTCATTTCTGCAACTAAAACAACATCTTGTTCACTTGCTGGCAATACACGTCCTCTCACCGCCAGCACTCGACTCAGCTCTTTTATCGCTTGTGTAAAATCCCCCGTAATATCTTTCATCGCTGCTAAAATCAAATTTCCTACGGCATGACCACGCAATCCATCTCCATTTTGAAAACGGTACTCAAATATAGATTTTAGTAATGGTTCTGCGTCGGCCAATGCAAGCAAAACATTGCGAATATCTCCTGGTGGAGGCATCTGTAAATCAGTACGCAACCTCCCGGAGCTACCACCATCATCAGCGACGGTGACGATGGCTGTCAGTTCCAGGGGGTGGTGCTTCATCCCTCGTAGCAACACACCCAACCCTGTTCCGCCACCGATCACTACCACATGTGGCTGGCGCTCTCCTCCCATCTCCAACACCTCTCTTTACTGCTGACCCTTTTTCGCATCCCGATGGGATACTTGACATCGCTGTTTCTCATTAAAGTGGCGATAAAGGTATTCAGCAATAGCAACCGAGCGATGCTGACCACCTGTACAACCAATCCCTACAACCAATTGCGATTTCCCTTCACGGAGATAATGAGGTAGGAGAAACGATAGTAAATCCTCTAACTTCGCGATAAACTGTTGCGTCTCTGGCCACTTCATCACATATTCGTACACTTCCTCATCTTGTCCCGTGTGAGGGCGCAAGGAGTGCACATAATGAGGATTGGGCAAAAACCGAACATCAAATACCAAGTCTACATCTAGTGGCAACCCGTGTTTAAAACCAAAGGAAAGAAATGTAACCGAAAGTTGCGATGGTTCCTGGCTAAATTGTTTTACCAGCTTCTCCTTTAGGGCTACCGGCTTTAACCGACTCGTGTCTATCACAGAGTCTGCTCTCCCTTTAATTTCATCCAGTAACTTGCGTTCTCGATTAATCCCTTCTAACGGCGTCCCATCAGGTGAAAGAGGATGAAGTCTCCTCGTTTCTTTGTAGCGAGCAACGAGTGAAGCATCATCTGCGTCGAGAAAGAGGATGTGATACTTGATTCCCTCATGCCCACCTAAAGTGTCCAACGTCTCAAGTAAGGATGAGAAAAAATCGCGCCCACGCATATCGATAACCAGAGCGGCCCGACGTAATTGTCCCCCAGATTGCTCTATCAAATCGACAAACTTAGGCAGTAATACCGATGGTAAATTATCGATACAAAAGAAGCCGATATCCTCAAGACTTTGCACGGCAACTGTTTTACCTGCACCTGACATACCTGTGATAACAACTAAATGAATATCTCGACCATTATCCATCCCCTACTGCACCCACTTTCCGACCATCCCTTAAAAAATCTCAAGCATTCACCCTAGTCTGTTTCTGCTTTAGCCCTTTAATCCTCACCTGGGGTCGCTTTATAACGACGACCCCGTCACTTTGTGAGATACCTCCGATCCAGTAACCGCTCGCAAGAACTCTTTCTGAAAGTAATCGGTTACTTGTTGCATCACTGCTTTACGCGTCAATACCCCTATAAACTGGTGGTGAATATCGGTCACAGGAATATACGATCGATCTGTCAATACCTCAAATGCGAATGAGAAGATAGAGTTGGGTAAGATTGCCCCATGATTTATATCCATCGCCTCATGGACAGCATGTTGTTTTAGCATCGAAAAATCAATCTCATGGTTGGTCAACATAAAGTCGAGGATATGAGTTTTACTTATTATCCCCTCCACTGTACCAGCTGCACTGATGACAGGAACTGAGGAATACCCTCTTCTCGTCAACACTAACAATGCACGATCCAAGCTCCACTCCGGTCGTACTGTTACTGCTTGCTCTTTGCTTGTTACCAGGGGAGCGATCTCTTGGGAGAACAGATAGCGAGCATCTTCGATCATCATACAAACCCCTTTTCCTGCTTACACAAAAGAATGGACATGCCCTTTACGTCGTCGTAGAGGTAGATTCCGTCTGCCCTTTTATTTGCTCTTCTAATTCCTCGACATAATGTTGTGCCTCCATCGCAGCAATGCTACCATCTCCCGTAGCTGTGACGACTTGACGCAACGTTTTCTCCCGCACATCGCCAGCGGCGAAAACTCCCTGCAACCGTGTATGCATACGCTCGTTCGTCTCAATATAACCAGCTTCATTCGTAATACCCAAGTCCTGCGCCCAGTCAGTAAGTGGGTCCATTCCAATATAGATAAAAACACCATCAGCTGAGACTTCACTCGTCTTGCCTGTTTCAATATTGCGTAGTTGCAACGATTCCACTTTATCTGCGCCCTGTATCTCTTCCACGACTGTATTCCATATGAAGTCGATCTTTTCATTTTGCATGGCACGATCTTGTAAAATCTTTTGAGCACGCAAGGTTGATCGCCGGTGGACGATTGTCACTTTAGAAGCAAATTTGGTAAGAAACGCTCCTTCTTCTACAGCGGAATCCCCACCGCCAATGACAAATACATGTTTCTCCTTGAAGAAAGCACCGTCACACACCGCACAGTAGGAAACACCTCTACCTGACAAGCGATCTTCACCTTCTACCCCCAGCTTCTTGTGCTCGGCACCGGAAGCGACAATAATCGACTTTGCCAAGTAACTCTTCTTGCCTGCCACTACACGTTTATAAGGGCCTTCTTCCTCAATCTTAGTAACAGCACCATATTGATACTTCGCCCCAAACTTCTTTGCATGCTCCAACATTTTATTGGACAGATCAGGACCTAAAATATGATCAAAGCCCGGATAGTTTTCAATATCCTCGGTATTGGCCATCTGTCCTCCCGGCATGCCACGTTCGATCATCACAGTACTCATGTTGGCTCGTGCTGTATATACAGCCGCAGTCATCCCCGCTGGGCCTGCGCCAATGATCACCACATCATATATTTGTTGTTCACTCATCAATGTCACCCTTCCAACTAACAAATCATTTCTAAAAGTAGACGTTTACATTCCTCTACCTTTACTTCCCGTTCTAGCGAGAGATAAATCCTCTACATTCGAAAAGAAAAGGAAGCACATGGCTTCCCCTATTCACTATATTTTTCTAGGAACAATGCTACTTCCTCTTGGGTTTTCGCCTCACGACTGGTGAGGCGAGCCACCTCTTTTCCAGCTTTAAAAATAATAAAAGTAGGAATACCCTTCACTTTATATTTTTCTGCAATCTGCCTTGATTCATCCACATCAATTTCCGCAAAGCGATAAGCATGACGGTACTCTTCTGTCAACACAGACATGGCAGGAGCCAGCCGTTTACAATCAACGCACCAATCCGCTTTAAATTCAACAACAACAGGATCAGCCGCCACTACAGTAGCCAGCGTATGATGATCTACCCTCTCCATCCCGCCCATCATCTCCTTATGTGAATACCCCTCCATCTATTGGTACATCACGCTCTATCACTTGAACTTTTTTACTGATCGTAGAGGAAGAAATTCGGTATTTTTGTGCCAGTTGAATTTGTGTTGCCGGTATCCCATGCTTTTTAGCAACTAGATATTCAATCGCTGCTGCCCATCCTTCTTCTTTACGGATAGGTGGCAGAGGGTCATGGTATTGTATAAGAGTAAACCAAAGCACTTGAGCATCACGGATTTGGCGCTTTGTATAGTCATTTTTCATGCGGGATAAGCAACAATCGAGTACTTTTTCCCACTGATAGGAAGCTTTGGCCATCGGTAGTGAATCAACGATATGTTCTTCGCCTTTATTCCATACACGATATGGGGCAGCTGCTCCCCCTTGAGTAAGGGCAAGCAACGCTGTCTGTTTTAATAACATATTTTCTTCTCTGCTGATAAGAAACTTTCGCAATATGTGCTCCGCTTCTTCATCTCCCATCCATCCATACAGGCGAATAATCCGCAGACGCTCATCTTCTTCACCGTTGTAAAGCAGCCATGCTGCCATTGCTCGGAATAATGGAAGTTCTGCTATCGCCATCGGAAGAGTATCAAAGGACTTATATATCAACTCCATAAATGGAAGCTGATAGTGATACTCGATGTGTGGTCTCTTCTTTCTTTCCTTTGTCCATTGCGAAAGCATCTGCAAATAGAAGCGCGCAACCTTGGAATTATTATCCACCGACAATAAGTGCGTCCAATATTGACGAGCTTTCTCTATCTCTCCGAGATGATAAGCTGCAACAGCGGCGTAATGATATAAACTGGGCTCAGGATCGCTCTCCACCCGTACGAGCCGACGAAATTCTCGGTAAGCAATATCGTGCTCGCCCAATACCCCCATGGTGGTAGCTAGTTTGTACATATGTTCCTTGTGTAGAGGGACGATCTTCTTGAGGGAGGCAATAAGCTGCTTTTGTTGTTCTCCCTCTCTAGCTTGTTCATATAAGACAGCGAGGTTGCAAAGTGCATGTAGATTGGAAGCATCTATCGCCAATACTGCCTCCACCGTTTGAATCGCGTCTTCAAGCTTTCCCATATAATAATATGCTAACGCTAGGTTATTTCGTGCAGCCAAAAATTCTGGATAATCGCACACAATATCCTTAAGCACCGCAATCGCTTTGGCAAATCGTCCTTCTTCTAAGTCCAATCTTGCTTCTTCATGCCGCTTCACCCAATCTTCACGTGTCATCTGGGGCTGTCGCGCTTGCCGTCCTAGCTCAAAGCTGAGCATATCCAACATCTCTTCTGCTTCCTCTGCAAACTCACCATCTGGATCTTCTTCCAAATATGAGAGCAGATGCTCTTCTGCTTCCTCAAAATGATCCATATTCGCAGCATTATTGGCCATATAAAAGTGACACTCATATAAAGTCGAGTCTACATCAGCGAGCACTGTCTGCAACACTTCATTAGATTCCCGATACCGTCCCACTTCAGATAATATCCCTGCTAAATTACAGTGATTCACAGCATTTTGCGGTTCTTTCTCCACTGCCAAACGAAAATATTTTAATGCTTTATCATAATGGTGTTTATCCAACGAGCGGACAGCGCGTTCGAAAAAGAACGCCGCATCCAAACGAAGCCGCACCACATTCGTCTTGTTCTCATCCCATTTTAGAGGTTGTCTCTTCACATGTAACCCACCTCTCGGTGGTAAAGTACTTTGCAAAAGTATACCACACTTTTTTTTTAATCACATCCCAGAACGAAACATCGTACTGAGCGATCCCCCCGTCTGAATAAGCCGAATCGCTTCACTTAACATCGGCGCGACCGATAATACTTTGAAGCGATCCCCTAATGACAAATGCCGAAGAGGGAGAGTATCTGTAATTACAACTTTTTCAATCCAGTGATGATCCAATCGCTGATGCGCCATTCCCGAAAAAATAGGGTGAGAAGCGCAGACAACCGCCTTCTTTGCCCCTTTTTCTCGTAAGTGATCCACTACATTGACGATCGTTCCACCCGTATCGATCATATCCTCGATGATGATAGGTGTATGTCCTTTCACTTCCCCTATCACATGTGTAATACTGGCAACATGATGACTAGGCCTCTTTTTAAGCATAACCGCGAAAGGAGCATCTAAAGAGGTCGCCAGTTTTTCAGCTGTCTTGACCCGCCCCGCATCAGGGGAGACGACTACAGGGTGGTCAATCCGTTTTTGACGCAGGTAAGTAGTAATCTGACCCAATGCTGTTAAGTGATCGACCGGTATATGAAAAAAACCTTGAATAGCCGGGGCATGAAGATCAATCGTAATGACACGATCAATGCCCACTGTATGTAATAAGTCCGCAACAACTTTGGCAGAGATCGGCTCCCGCGGGGCATCCTTTTTCTCCTGCCGCGCATACCCGAAATAAGGGATAACAGCATTTACACTCCCTGCAGAAGCACGTCTTGCAGCATCCGCCATTATAAGTAGCTCCATCAAAATATCGTTGATGGGGTGAGACATCGTTTGAACCAAATAAACATCTGCGTTACGCACACTCTCTTCGTAATGAACATATACTTCTCCGCTTTGAAAGCGGTCAATCCGGGCATCTCCCAATGTGGTCCCTAATTGATCAGCGATTGCACTCGCCAATTCCGGATTGGACGTTCCAGTAAAAATCATAGCCCGGTGCCCATCCATCACGACCCCTCCAAACGGAATATTTATAACATTTTATCATTATTCAGGTGGTGTTGTCTGCCTTTTTCCACATCTTCACCCAACTTTGCATTGATTAATAAAGCGAGCAACAAAAAGCGTGCTAAACTCTCCCTGCTGTAAAGTAGGTTGAATTCCCCAAATCTGCCGGCGCCGTACCACCGCAGCACTCTGTTCTCCCTGATCCCATACAGCCACAATATCCTCACGATTTGCCGGGAATACCTGATGCCTAAGGCTGCGATAGATCTGTTTTTCTTGCAATCCCCATAGCATCGGATCAGGATCAAGCAGCTTAAGAGAATGCCAGCTGGGTTCGTTTAAACCTTCCTTATGTTGCACTTCTCCGGCAAAAAGATGGAGCCCCCGTTGATCGTTATACTCACCGCCATGTGAAAAGAGCACTTCCATTCCAACACCCACAGCTAACAACGATTGCGTATTACGATCACATTGACGCAGATGATTGGTTAATTTATGGCGAGCTAGCTCTTTCATCACTTCCGCAAATGGAAGCTGGGGAGATAATATGATGGATTCGGCTCGTTCCACCCATTTCAATTCCTTACTCACCCTTACTTCTGCTGCCCAATCTGCATGTTGCAGCAAACGTTGCTCTGATTCACCCAAGCCGATATCCAACCAGACGATCATTTAAATTTCCCTCTCTTTCAACCATGTAGCTAACTGATCTAGTGCCTTGCGTCGATAAGAATGGCTCAACTTACTCTCGATACTAAGCTGTGCTAATGTCTGCTTTTCCCCTGTGGGAATAAAAATTGGATCAAACGGAAAATCGGATACTTCCGGTAAGAGGTGAGGATCAATCTCTACAATCTCTCCATTCGTGCGCCCCGTAAAAATAGCGGTTTCACTATCCCATACAACAGCCACGGAACCGAGAAAGTACGCTTCCCGTGATTGATTATGAAGCAACTGCACAATCCCTTTATACCCAATGCGCTGAAACACTCTCTTTGTCAATACTCCTGGAAATTGATTGTAGGCGGCAAAAAAGATACCCGCATCATCTACAATTGCTCTATTCAATCCAGCTGTTTGCACCTGGCGTAATTTTTCTTGTGCCACTTCTTCCACCGTTTCTAAATCTGGCTCGACTAACGGAAGAGGATGAGAACAAACTTCTATTCCGTATGGACGCAGAGCATGGCTGGCTTCCTTCAATTTTTCTTCATTTTGTGTTACAAACGTTATCTGCATCTCAGCCTCCCCTTTCTCTCCTCATTATACTATTTCATTACAGGAAGGAAACTTTTTCGTCGCTCGTTTTCCGTTGTTCTACATGATATGATAAGAACACCAGACAAATAAGGTAAGATAGTTACCCTACTTAATCAGCTGGGGTAAGTCACTTTGCATGGAAATATGTGATATAATTTAACACATAATAAAAAAGAATGTTCACGAAAGGAACCAAAAAATTCGTGTATACATCTCTCCAAAAATGGATCTTTCGCTTAGATCCAGAAAAAGCACACCATTGGACCGTCAAGAATTTGGCACATTTACAAACCTCTTCGCTCTTGTTATCATCGCTCCATCGCTACTTTGCGGTCGAGGACCCACGCCTACATGTTCATTGCTTTCAGCAATCTTTCCCCAATCCAGTTGGGTTGGCTGCTGGCTTTGATAAGCATGCAAACATCTATCCAGCCTTAGCCGCCCTCGGTTATGGGTTTGTTGAGGTTGGGACACTAACACCCCGCCCTCAACCAGGGAATCCCATCCCTCGTTTGTTTCGCCTCCCAGAAGAAGAAGCGATTATTAACCGGATGGGCTTTAATAACGATGGGGTAGAACAGGCAACTCGTCATTTTGAACACCTTCCCCGTCCCAATACCCCCATTGGAATAAATTTGGGTAAAAATAAAGATACCTCTAATGAGGATGCTGCGGAAGATTATTGTACGGGTTTAAGAGCACTTTACCGCTTCGGTGATTATTTTGTCATTAATATTAGTTCCCCCAATACGGCAGGTCTACGTGACCTACATCAAACTCATGCGTTACGCCAACTACTTACCCGTATTATGGCGGAACGAACAGAGCTTATGGAAGGTTGCGGGGAAAAAAGACCTATTTTATTAAAATTATCACCTGATATTGCCGAAGAGCTACTTCCTAGCGTCATTGAGACCAGTCTTGAACTAGGTATTGACGGCTATATTGCTACTAACACTACCCTAGATCGTAGCCACATCACCCACCCATTACGGTCGGAACAGGGGGGACTTAGCGGTCGTCCATTAGCTGAGCGCTCAACGAAAATGATTCGTGCAATCGCACAGCAGAGTGAAGGCCGCGTTCCCATCATTGGTGTAGGTGGAATTTTCACGGGACAAGACGCTTATGATAAAATCCGTGCTGGGGCTCACCTCGTACAAGTATATACGAGTATGATTTATAGAGGCCCCACGATCGCACGCCTCATTAATCAAGAATTACTCACACTCATAGCCAGAGATGGACTCTCTTCGATCAATGAGGCCATTGGAGCAGATATAAGATAGAGAGCCATCCCTCAGGGATGGCTCTTAACTATGCTATTGCTTCCGATCTTCAATACGCACCAAGACCCAGCGGTTATATCGGCGCACATCCCGATAAATCTCCTCGTAACGATATAACCGTTCTAAATCTTGCAAATACGGGTGACGATCAAAATCATTTATCAAGATTAAGCTACCTGCATCGAGTTTCGAATATAACAACGGGAACGCAAGTGAACGCCCATTACCATGGGGACCATTAACAATCAAGACATCGATCCTGTCACAAGATAGTGGGATCTCCTGATAAAAAGTATTGTTAATAGTAACAAAATCATAGCGAGAAGCTTTTAGCGGATGTCCGCACTCTCTCCACTTCTCTTCTGCCCTCTGCGGCTGGGAAAATAGCTCCTCCCACTCCTCTTCATTTACCTGCTTTAAGGCGCACCATTTGATTTGTATCTCTTCTCGATAAGCCGTATTTTGTGCTAGCAAGCTCGCCCATTCACGGCGATGATCCATGGTAGTCACTCTTACTGGGATACTGCCATCTTCACATATCGTTTTCCAAAAGAGCGTCGATGCTCCTCCCCCCAGCTCCAAAAACTGATAAGGTTCTTCCCTCTTTTCCAATCGCCGACAAATGTGAACCAACGCACTTTGACTAAGCTGCATATCATCTTTTGCCCAATTACTCTGTTCGAATTGACTTATCAGCGGTTCGATTTCTTTTACCAGCATAATACACCCTCCTCGTCTCTCTACTGTATACCCAATCGTTCAAATGCTTGCTTGTTCTGCACAATTGCGGGGTGATCCGGATGATATGAATGAGCAGCATCATTATGGAATTTGGCTTTTTTAAGATCTCCTAGACGTTCATAACAGGCACACAATTGTAGATGTGGGTACCACGTCCATAAATCAACTTCCACGTTGGCATAACTATCTTCCGGTTGTGGAAGCTTAGTTACCATCTCATACCAGAAGGCAGCTTCTGCATAGCGATTTTCCGCAAAGAAAAAGTGGGCGATCCGACTGCACGCCTCTCCTTGCGGGAGGTCGTATTCTAATGTTTTTAAAGCGTAGTATAAGGCTTGCTCCCGCTCATGCATCAAGTAATAACTTTCTGCCATCCGTAAACACGCATAGATCTGATTGGAACGATCTCCGTCCTTACACTGCAAATATTGCTGATAAAAGCGGACAGCCTCTTCGTAACGCTCTTTATCTCTTAGCTCATTAGCATAAAAAAAGAGGTCGCGTGCTGACAGCGGGCTCCCATTTTCCATTTGTTTTTCAAAGATACGCAAGTTTCGATCCGTTCGCTGTTTCGCTTTTTTGTGCACAATGGCAATTTCACTATGGTACACATTACCTGCTACCAACAAGTTTTCATGTACCACACCTTCCCAATGAAATCCACATGAACGGCGCACCAAACGGTTACGTCTTAAAACTGTATTTACTTTGCCATGACTGTCAAAATACAGGTGATATGCCATGCTAACACTATCTACTGAGCGATCTAAACTGTTCTTCAAAGTGAGAAAGGTACTACGATCTTCCTCCCTTAACACATCGTCAGCATCTAGCCATAAAATATATTCTTGGGTTGCATGACGAAAGGACTCATTTCTTGCTGCAGCAAAGTCATCAATCCACTTGAAATCTATGATTCGATCAGTAAACTGGCTAGCAATCTCTTTTGTTGCGTCAGTAGAGCCAGTATCAACGATGATGATTTCATCCACAATTCCTTCAACCGAACGAAGACAGCGCTCCAATACGCTCTCTTCATTTTTTACAATCATACAGAGACTAATCGTAATAGGCTCATTTCCCTCACCCTTCTTTTGCCTACTAGCACGCTTATAATCAATAATTCCCTTCAAATCATGTATACGATGAATATGATACAGAGGAGCCCTTGTATCCACATAGAGGGAATAGCCTAATGTTTTTGCTTGTTGACTAAAGCCGAGATCCTCCCCTTGGGAAACATTCATTTCCGGAAAATGAACACCTTTTGCTAGAGCGGAATATGAAATCCAAATGCATCCCCCTACTCCATCTACTTGATATATTCCTGGTTGTTGTAGTTGTGTTGTAAAATCAGCGGTAGCTGTCTCACGCCAAACTTGTGGCACGCGAGCAGCACCCACCTCCCATTCCACCCAAAAGAGAGGCGAGATGATTTCCTTCTTCGTCTCCAACAACAAGGAGATCGTCTGCGGATGCAAAATTAAATTGGGATTAACCAAGAGGACATAATCCACTTCTTGATCTCGAGCAATTTCTAACAGATCATTTTTCATTCTTGCCGCCTGTGCCATTTGTTCCTCTGTAGACAACTGTGTGCCGATCCAACGTGGATGTGCTAATGGGGATTGTGCCTGCACAATGCTAACTCGATCTGCCTTTTTCTTATAAAACTCCCACAGCAACTGACTCGCGTTACGATCACGGTTATTATCGTAAAATAGATAGCTAACTTCTACATTTGTTTCCTCTAATTCTAACAGTGAGAGCAAAAATTCTCGCAATACTTCTACATGCTGATCAATCGGACTTGCCACTAAGACATGCGGTACCGTCATCTTCACGCCTCCATAACTTAGGGTCTCAACTTCTATATTATGATGGTGTTTCATATTTATGATTGTGACAAGATAGCCAGTTTCGCCTCTACTGCCGCTTTGTTGCGCTGTAGCTGTGGATGATCGGGATAAATCTCGTCCACCCGTTTATAATGATGAAGGGCTTCACGCCATTTTTCACAGCGCACATACTCATTTCCCAATTGGAGGTGCGGGTACCACGTCCATAAGCTTTCCTCTCTATTTGCGTACGGATTTGTAGGGATGGGAACTTGCGTCGCACAGGTGAACCAAAAAATAGATTGTTCCTGTTCCCCCATCTCTCGTACTAGCTCCCCTATATAGCAACAGGCTTCCGCTCGGGGAACGTCATAGCGAAAGGTCATCACAACATAGTGAAGCGCTTGCTCCCACTCATGTAACTTCGCAAAACATTCCGCTACACGCAAGCAGGCAGCAATACTATCTTCTTCTGGACCTCTTGTATGTAAGTACGTCTGAAATGCTTCAATCGCTTCTTCATACTCGTGATGAGCTTGTAACTCGTTTCCAAAATAAAACCAATCCCGTTGTGGTAATTCTCCTTCTTCCTGAAGTTGCTTCCGATAAATCCTCAAATTACGTGTTCCTACTTCTTTTTCTTTCTGATGAACAACCATAATATCACTATGAATACAATGCCCCTTCACCCTCACATACTCATGAACACGTCCCTCCCAATAAAACCCCCGTTCACGACGAAGAAGACGGTTACGACGAACAACTGTCGTGGGTGTAGAACGGTATAACATACTTACACTATCCGTCCTCCTGTCTAACGATTTCTTTAATTGCAGAAACTTATCCCTCTCTTCCTCTGGCAACACATCGTCGGCATCTAACCATAAAATATACTCTTGTGTCGCTTGTTGAAAAGCAAAATTGCGAGCGGCAGCAAAATTATCTACCCAGTCAAATTGATAGAGACGATCCGTATAACGAGCAGCGATCTCCTGTGTCCGATCACACGAACCCGTATCAACAATGATCCATTCATCAGGAATTCCTTGCACAGATTGGAGACAGCGCTCTAATACGTCCTCCTCATCCCTTACAATCATACAGAGACTGATTGTTACGTTGCGCTTAAACCCTGGCGAGTGAGCCTTCTCCTTAAATGGCTTGATTCTTTCCAAATCATCTTGTACTTGCAGATGAAGCACTGGAGCGCGTGAATCCACTGCTATAGTTAGTCCTAGTCGCCGTGCATGCTGACACATAAGCGCATCTTCCCCTAGACCCCACGCCCCCTCGCTGTGAAAGAAAGAAAGCTGACTCCCCAATGCACGTGAGGAAAAAAGAAAACTTCCATTCACTACCTCCGCATCGTATACTCCCGGTTCCTGTAACTGTTTATCATATTGATGAAGTAATTGCTGGTTGCACAGCCACGCTTGTGCTAACGGCTGATTCTCCCCTTTCTGCCTCACCCAAAATAACGGTGACATAACATCGCGTTTCCCAGTTAAGAGAGTGGTGAGTAAATCAGCAGGAAGAACAAAGTGAGGAGCGGACAAAAACAAATAATCTGCCTGCTCATCTCGAACATACTGCATCACACGATCCTTAAGAAGGGCAACTCGTTTTTTTTCTCCTAAAGGAGTAATCTGTTTATGCACAGCCTGTGCCAATGGCAATTGAGTAGGTTGAATAATTTGTATATTTTCATGTTGATATGCGGTTCTATATAAAAGTCGTTGGGCTTCCCGCTCCACATTATCATCTATAAACAGATACTCTCTTTCTACATCCTCATCTATATCCAACTCAAATAATGATTGTAAAAACTCATGTAACACACCCGCTTCTTGTCGTATAAGCGATGCGAGTACTATTTTTAACGCCACACCTTCTCACTCCCCTCTCTCCTTCATTTCCCCATTATATGAAGCAAAAAAAAGAGTATACACCGGTGTTCTGATCAGAAAGAGAGTCCACTTTTGCATCTATCCAGCAACAGTGGACTCTCTAACGAAACTCTTTCCTTCATTAGCTTCTAACGGTTTCTCGCTCCACTAAACCATATAATACCCCGTCAATTAACTGATCCATTGATTGTAAGAGTAACTCTTGTTCCATCCCTAATGTCCCCAACAATACACTGATATAGAGATTTTCTGCGATTTCTGGTTTCATTGTCCGCAACTCGCCCGTACGAATCCCTTCGTGAATCAAAGATCGTACTGGCTCCCACATCCCTTGATCATATTTATTTGTCACCCACTCCTCACGTTCCGGAAACAACTTATGTAAGTCACGGGAAATGGTTTGGTGAAAATGTATCACATCTGGATGTTCGATCGCCATCAGACAAATTTCACGCAAATAGGCAGATAGCTTTTCAGGGATGGTAGCATTCATCTCTACAATCGGTTGTGAGCGTTCCTTCCACAAAGCGATTCGATACTCAATCAATTCTAAAAAAAGGTTTTGTTTGTTTTTGAAATAATAATATATAAGTCCACGACCCAACCCTGCTTCCTGTGCAATCTTGCCCATCTCTGCACCTGAATAGCCCCAATCACGGTATACACGCATGGCTGCATCCAATATCTGTGTTTTTCGATTGGTACGTATTTTGCTATTTTGCTCTGGTGATCGCGGCATTCTTCTTTTCCCTCCTTCCATCATGTTTCTATTCTCATGATCGCGGACATCACAAAAGGAACACAAACTTTTATTTGTCCCGCGCTGTTCGAACCAGTCGAATCGGATTACCAGCGACAAAAGCATGTGCTGGCACATCTTTATTTACAAGCGACCCCGCACCAATGATAGCATGGTCTCCTATGGTCACACCCGGCAAAATGGTTGAGTTTGCCCCTACCATCACATGATCACCAATAACAACATCCCCAATGCGATATTCATCAATGAGATATTCATGTGTCAAAATGGTCGTCTGAAAACCGATAATCGTATTTTTTCCGATGGTTATCCGCTCTGGATAGAGCACATCCATCATAACCATTAATGCGACCGCACTTTGATCACCCACTCTCATCCCTAACAACGTACGATAAAGGCTATTTTTTACACGCAGGGAAGGCGTAAAGCGGGCAATTAAATTGACGCAAACATTCCGAAATACTTTCCAGAATGGAACAAGGCGGTACATTTGCCACAGCGAGTTGCTATTCTTCACAGGGTACCGTTCCGTTCTCCTCATGAAAGTTTTACCCGGGGCTCATATTGTAAAATCGCATAAAGTTCACGCACATCCTTAATCACATAGTCTGGTGCAAAGGCATGTATATCATGCATACTCCACTCTACACCAACTGCTGTTACACCTGCTTGTTTCGCTGCCTCTATATCGGCAGCGCTATCCCCGACCATAATCGCCTTATCCGGCGTTACATTCATCCTGTGAAGGGCTAGCTGCAATAAAGCAGGATCTGGCTTGGGCTCTGCATCTTCAACAAAAACAGCTGTTGTCAGGTATTGTTCCAATCGAAATAAGCGTAACCCTTTCTCAGCTGACTTACGATACTTATTTGTTACAACCGCCATCCTCATTCCTTGAGTCGCTAAATCCTCCATCACTTCTTCCACATAAGGAAAAGCAGTCACCTCACGATCATGGTGATACAAATTATAGCGACGATACGTCTCCACCATTTTATTCGCCTGTGTGGAATCAAATTTCTCCATCTGTTTCCACAATGGCTCCCCTAAACGGGCAAGAATTTCTTCATCAGTAACGTGCTGTAGACCATGCACATCTAAAGCATGCCGAAAGGAAGAAAGAATCAGCTTGTTTGTGTTAATGAGTGTACCATCTAGATCAAATAAAATTGCTTCATAACGCATATTCGGTCTCCTCTTTTCTAACTATTAGCTGCTTTCCTTACCCTCTTCTGCGATCTCTTCTTTGCTGTTTTTATCGTCTTGCTCTTTATCACTAACTACTTCGGCCTTCTTCTGCGCATGGCTCTCTGTCACGGTTATGCCATGTGGTTCTACAGTGAGATAAGGGACATCGGCATACCCTTTTCCTCTGCGTACCGCCAATAATATGATACCCGCAAAAACTAAAATCAGGCTCATCAATTGTGCAATCCGCACGTTGCCATCCACCATCGCTCCTGGTTCAAAGATCGTCGCCATCGGCAACCAACATATCTCCATCACACTAACTAGCCAGTCTGGTCCTTGAAAAGCTAAACTATCCGTACGTAGCCCTTCGATATAGAAACGTCCGAGTGAATACCAAATCACATAGCTAATAAAAATCTCACCGCGACGCGGATTAAAGTGTCGTATCGCAAGTAAGAGTGCAAATCCTGCTATGTTCCACAATGATTCATATAAAAAGGTGGGGTGATAGTAACTTCCTTGAATGTACATTTGCTCGATAATCCAGTCCGGTAAAAAAAGACCTTCTAAGAATGAGCGACTCACTTCTGAACCGTGAGCCTCTTGATTCATAAAGTTTCCCCATCTTCCGATCGCTTGTCCCAAGATAATACTAGGAGCAACTATATCTGCAACCTGCATAAAAGGGACTCCTCGTTTCCGAACAAAAAAGTATCCCGCAACTACTGCCCCAATCAAACCACCGTGAATAGCAAGACCGCCTTCCCAAACAGCAATCACTTTCCACGGCTCTTCAGCATACCATTGCCACTGAAAAAGAACATAATATAGACGCGCGCCCACAATCGCCGCAGGCAAAACCCAGATCATCATATCTAGGAAAAGATCGCTATCAAATCCATGCTTTTTACCTTCCCGTGTCGCTAACCACAGCCCTACTAAAGCAGCTGTACCCAATATGATCCCATACCAGTGGATACTGATCGGTCCGAGCGAAAAAGCAACCGGATTAATTGTTTGTGATAAATACACTCCACTCGCCTCCCTCATACTCTCTTTTAACTCCCATCTTACCATGATCTTTAAGAGAATAGAAATCAAACTACCCTCCTATCTCTCTCCCTTAATCCCAGTCTTCATGGTCATCCAATGCTTCCCCTAATTTAGAGGTGAAATCTTGTACCGCATCAAAGCCCATCCTTTTTAAACGAAAGTTCATCGCCGCTACTTCAATGATGACAGCTAAGTTACGTCCTGGTCGAACGGGGATGGTCAATTGTGGCAAGCTGGTATCAATAACAGGGATGCGCTCTTCATCTAACCCTAAACGATCGTAAGCGCGATTTTCTTCCCACGATTCTAATCGAATAGCAAGTGAGATTTTCTTATGATCGCGTACGGCTCCTGCCCCAAATAAAGTCATCACATTTATAATGCCTACTCCGCGTATTTCTAACAGATGGCGAATCAACTCTGGGGCACTTCCAATCAGTGTTTCTTCCTCCGTTTGTCTCAATTCGACTGCATCGTCAGCAATCAGGCGGTGACCCCTCTTTACTAACTCCAATGCCGTTTCACTCTTTCCGATCCCGCTCGTTCCCGTAATCAATACCCCGACTCCATATATATCAACCAGCACCCCGTGCATGGTAGTGCGTGGTGCCAAACGCTTCTCTAAATAGTTGGTCACTTTACTACCAAATTTAGTCGATGCTAGGGAGGTGCGCAATATAGGAATACCCGCTCTATCTGCCGCCTTAAACAGTTCACTAGGCACTTTAAGACCGTGGGTGATACAAATACAAGGCGTACGCTCTTGACACAGCTTCTCTAATCGCTCTTGTCTCACTTCTGGCTCAAGTTGGCTTGCATAAGTCGTCTCTGTCCGTCCTAACATCTGTAAACGCTCTGACGGGTAGTAAGTAAAGAAGCCAGACATTTCGATTGCGGGGCGATAGAGGTCACTAACAACCAATTCTCGTTCCAATCCCGTAAAACCACAAACAATTTCTAGATCAAACTGTTGTACCAACTCTTTAACCGTCACTTTTGTCGTCATTCGCTCATAACCCCTTTATCCCTTACCTGCAGAAAAAAGGCGACATAAAGTCGCCTTCTTCATTCTTTATGCATCGTTTAATCGGCAATTCGTCCCCAGATCCCTTCTAATATCCAGGCAATTACACTAACTACGATGGAACCTAACAATGCCGCCACAAAGCCGTCTACTTCAAAACCGCTCACTAATGCTCCCGTTAACCAGAATAAGAGTGCATTAATCACGAAAGTAAACAAACCAAGCGTCAAAATTGTAATCGGGAGAGCGAACAACTTTAAGATCGGACGAATAAAGGTGTTGATTAATCCTAGTACAATTGCAACCAAAATTGCCGTTCCATATCCCGTGATTGAAATGGACGAGATCAATTGTGCCGCTAAAAATACAGCTAGTCCATTCAGCAATAATCTTCCGATCCAACCGATCATCTCTTTCTCCTCCTCATAAGTACCTGCACGATCCTCATTCAAAAATCGTACCTTTCTCTATCTCTATTCTACCACTTGTTCAAGCTCATTAAACCACTTCTCCATCCGCTCGCGATCACGCAACAGCACTTGTTGCAGATAAGTCCCTGTATACGAGTCTGCTACCTGTGCTACCTCTTCTGGAGTCCCGGAAGCTACGAGGGTACCTCCACCGCTCCCTCCTTCCGGTCCCAGGTCAATAATATAATCAGCTGTTTTAATTACATCTAAATTATGTTCAATCACGAGTACAGAGTCTCCGTTTTCTACCAAGCGAGTCAATACACGAAGCAGACGGGACACATCTTCCATATGCAAACCGGTGGTAGGTTCGTCGAGGATGTAAAGCGTCTGGCCACGACTCCGCTTATACAGTTCAGACGCTAGTTTCACCCGCTGTGCTTCCCCACCTGATAACGTGGTCGCCGGCTGTCCCAAACGAATATAACCTAGCCCGACATCGTTGAGAGTATCTAGCTTTCGCTTAATACGAGGAATGTTTTTAAAGAAGGTGCATCCATCTTCCACCGTCATCTCTAAAATATCAGAGATCGTTTTTCCTCTGTAAAGGATATCTAATGTTTCCCGATTATATCGCTTACCTTCACACTCCTCACACGGGACATACACATCAGGAAGAAAATGCATCTCGATTTTAATAATCCCATCCCCCCGACAAGCCTCGCACCGCCCACCTTTTACATTGAAGCTAAAGCGACCTTTTTTGTAGCCACGAACTTTCGCTTCGGGCACAGTGGCAAACACGTCACGAATATCATCAAAAACTCCCGTATAAGTTGCTGGATTAGAACGTGGCGTTCGTCCAATCGGTGATTGATCGATATCGATCACTTTCTTTAAATGCTCTGTCCCACTCAAGCTTTCGTGTGACCCAGGCACCACTTTACTACGATTTAATTCACGAGCTAGCGCTTTATGAAGAATCTCATTTACTAACGTACTCTTCCCCGAACCAGAAACACCTGTGACACAAGTAAATACTCCTAATGGGATCGACACATCCAATCCTTTTAGATTGTTTTCATCCGCACCCTTAATCTGGAGCCACTTACCATTAGCCTCCCGCCGTTCCTCTGGTAGCGGAATCATTTTACGCCCACTCAAATATTTACCCGTCAGTGAGTTCTCATCTTGCATAATTGCATTCGGAGACCCAGCGGCAACTACTTGTCCCCCATGTATACCAGCTCCAGGCCCAATATCAATTAAATAGTCAGCCGCTAGCATCGTGTCTTCATCATGCTCCACCACAATTAAGGTGTTTCCTAAGTTACGCATCCGTTTCAACGTCTCGATCAAGCGGTTGTTGTCTCGTTGGTGCAGTCCAATACTCGGTTCATCCAAAATGTAGAGTACCCCCATCAAACTGGAGCCTACTTGGGTTGCCAAACGAATCCGTTGGGCCTCTCCCCCAGATAACGTACCCGCAGAACGGTTTAAGGTTAAATAATCAAGCCCTACATTGACGAGAAACCCTAATCGCTCTCGTATCTCTTTTAATACTTGTTGTGCGATTGTCTGCTCTTTTGTACTCAACTTAATCTCGCCAAAAAGGGTGTAGGCGTCTTGGATAGACAAGCGTGTCACTTCGTCTATCGTATTTCCATCCACTTTCACATGAAGCGACTCCGCACGTAATCGTGCTCCCTGACAACTTGGACAAGCACTCGTGGTCATATACGACTCAATAAGTTCACGCACGGCTTCCGATCCCGTCTCACGATAACGACGAGTCAAGTTATTTACAATTCCTTCAAAACGTGTCTCTGTCTCCCGCACTTGTCCAAGATCACTTGTATAGCGAAATGGGATGCGCACATCACTTCCATATAGAAGCGTTTCGCGCTCTGATTTTGCTAACTGAGAAAATGGAACCTCCATATCGATTCCAAAATGAGCGCAAACGGCGCGCAGCAGCTGTGGATAGTAGTTGGACGTCGGGTTGGACCAAGGCTCAATCGCCCCTTCACGCAGACTGAGGCTCGGATTAGGCACAACCAGCTGCGCATCTACTTCTTGACGACTGCCCAACCCATCACATGATGAACAAGCACCGAAGGGGCTATTAAAAGAAAACATTCGTGGGGAAAGCTCTTCGATACTATAACCACATTGCGGACATGCTAAATTTTGACTAAAGAGAAGTTCTTCACCATTAATTACATCAATAATCACATTGCCATCCGCTAACCCTAATGCGGTCTCTAACGAATCCGTCAAACGAGCTTCAATCCCTGGTTTTACTAATAAGCGATCAACAATCACATCAATGGAATGCTTCTTATTTTTCTCCAACTGGATATCGTCACTCAGATCTTGTACTTCCCCATCGATACGCGCACGCACATACCCTTGCTGACGAGCTTCTTCGATCACTTTTACATGCGTACCCTTCCGACCACTGACAAGCGGTGCCAACACTTGAATACGGGTCCGCACAGGTAACTGCAGTATATGGTCCGTCATGTGTTGTACGGTTTGCGCCGAAATTTCAGTGCCGTGCTTAGGACAGTATGCACGGCCAACCCGGGCGTAAAGCAAACGCAAATAATCATAGATTTCCGTTACGGTTCCTACAGTAGAGCGGGGATTACGACTTGTCGTTTTCTGATCGATCGAGATGGCAGGAGATAAACCTTCAATCCGATCCACATCTGGTTTATCCATCTGCCCAAGAAATTGACGAGCATAAGCAGAAAGAGACTCCACGTACCGCCTTTGCCCTTCGGCATAAATCGTATCAAAGGCGAGCGATGATTTCCCTGACCCAGACAACCCTGTAAGCACAACAAACTGATCGCGAGGAATCGTAATATCAATGTTTTTTAAGTTATGAACACGTGCTCCACGAATCACAATATGGTTTTGCGGCATGTCGTTATACTCCCTCTGCTTTAATCTCAATAATCATATCGCGCAATTGTGCCGCTCGTTCAAAGTTTAACTCTCTAGCAGCATCTTTCATCTCTTTTTCCAATTTCTCAGCTAGTGCTTTACGTTCCTTCTTCGTTAAACTTTTAGCGCCAGCAGCTACTCCATACTCTTCATTTTCTTCTGCAACTTTCGTTGCCTCAATCACTTCCCGTACGGCTTTTCTAACTGTTTGAGGTGTAATCCCATGCTTTTCATTGTAAGCCATTTGCACAGCACGACGACGTTCTGTTTCTTCAATCGCTTTTGCCATCGATTTTGTGATGCGATCAGCATACATGACAACTTCCCCGTTCGCATTACGCGCAGCACGACCGATGGTTTGAATAAGAGAACGTTCTGCACGCAAAAACCCTTCTTTATCTGCATCCAAGATTGCTACCAATGAAACCTCTGGTAAATCTAACCCTTCTCGTAATAGATTGATCCCAATCAATACATCAAACTCTCCCAAACGAAGATCGCGTAATATTTGCATCCGTTCGATTGTCTTGATGTCAGAGTGCAGATAGCGAACGCTGATCCCTACTTCTTTCAAATAATCGGTTAAGTCCTCCGACATTTTTTTGGTTAGAGTGGTGACAAGTACCCGCTCGTTTCGCTTGAGACGCTGATTGATTTCACCGATCAAATCATCGATTTGACCTTGAATCGGACGGACGTGAATCTTTGGATCAAGTAACCCTGTAGGACGAATAATTTGCTCGACAACTTCAGGGGCATGCTCCAATTCATACGGTCCGGGTGTAGCCGATACAAGAACCATCTGATTGACACGTTCTTCAAACTCAGTAAACGTTAAGGGACGATTATCTTTAGCTGAAGGCAAGCGAAAACCGTGCTCAACTAACACCTTTTTACGAGCTTGGTCTCCGTTATACATCGCTCCGATCTGCGGAATAGTGATGTGAGATTCATCCACCACAATCAAATAGTCATCAGGAAAATAATCTAATAACGTGAACGGAGGATCTCCCTCCTTGTTGCCCACCAAATGGCGCGAGTAATTTTCAATCCCTGAACAAAACCCAACCTCGCGCATCATCTCCATATCGTATCGGGTTCGCTGCTCCAAACGTTGCGCTTCCACTAGCTTACTTTCTGCCTCGAACTCTTTTAGTCTCCCTTCTAACTCCGCCTCAATGCTCTCCAGTGCACGCTGCAACACTGCTTCGCGTGTCACATAATGAGAAGCAGGAAAGACGGCCACATGCTCCCGTTCCCCTAAGATTTCCCCGGTCAAGGTGTCCACTTCACGAATCCGTTCGATTTCGTCACCAAAAAATTCAACCCGTACCGCTTGTTCGCTACGTGAGACCGGAAATATCTCCACTACATCACCACGAACACGAAACGTGCCCCGTGTAAAGTTGATATCATTCCGCTCATATTGAATATCAACTAGCTTACGCAAAATCTCATTACGATCCTTTTCCATTCCAACTCGTAAGGATAAAACCAAGTCACGGTACTCTTGTGGAGAACCTAACCCATATATACAAGAAACACTAGCGACCACAATCACATCTTTACGTTCAAATAAAGAGCTGGTAGCCGAATGTCGCAGTTTATCTATCTCATCATTGATAGATGAATCTTTTTCAATAAACGTATCTGATTGCGGCAAATACGCCTCCGGTTGATAGTAGTCATAATAACTTACAAAATACTCGACGGCATGATCAGGAAAAAATTCTTTCAATTCTCCACATAACTGTGCTGCCAAGGTTTTATTCGGAGCGATGACGAGCGTAGGTCGATTTGTCTTCGCTATGGTATGGGCGATGGTAAACGTTTTGCCCGTTCCTGTTGCACCCAATAACGTCTGCATTCGTTTGCCCGCATCGATACCACTCACTAGTTGTTCAATCGCCTTCGGTTGATCCCCTTGCGGTTGATATTCCGACACTAAAGTAAATCGATCCACACGTGATCACCTCTCACTTCTTCTATCTTCCATTCAATTATAACATATCTTCTCATCAAAACGAACACACGTTTCTAATGAAGGGATGGAACACTTCTTTCCCTCCCTAGATATTCCCTTTTCATCATCTTTTACACTTTATGAAAAGAAAAGGCCCCCTACGAAGAGGGGACCTTTTCTTTTCATCAACTTATTTAGCTTTCTTTTTCAAGGTTTCAATTGCTGTCTGTAGTTGGACATCATTATCCGGTTCTTTCAGATGCTCTATAAACGCTTCTTGCAAAGCGGCTGCCGTCTTTTCATCTACTTCACCTGTCACTTTTAGATCTTGAAGCTTTTGAAATGCCTTCACTGCTGTTTCGGTTTGATCGCTATAATAGCCATCCACGCGGTCCGGTCTATACCCAAGTGTTTTTAGTATAAGTTGCACATTTTTCACTTCCGTAGAAGCCGTATCACGTTGTAGAGGCTTTTCCGGTTGAGGCGGAACCACTTGATAGTAATCAGGGCGTTTCACCTCAATATCTGGTTTTACCCCTTTCTTATGGATCCACTTCCCATTTGGTGTTAACCATTTGGCAATCGTCAACTTTAAGTTACTACCATCTGAAAAGTCACGTGCCGTCTGAACCGTGCCTTTCCCGTATGAGTTCTCACCAATCACGAGGTAGCCACCCGATTCTTTCAAAGCTGCCGCCAGGATTTCCGAAGCACTTGCACTCCCTTTATCTATAAGGATGGCTATCGGGTACTCTTTCTTCCCTTTCATCGTCGACTTGGTTTCCTGTGTATTCCCCTCTTTATCTTGTTTCATCACAATGGTCTTCTCGTTCGGTATCAGCTGGTTACCGATTTCTTCAACCACATTTAAAAGTCCGCCGGGATTGCCACGCACATCAATAACGAGGCCTTTCATCCCATCCTTTTCTAACTGATCCAATGCTTTTGTAAAATCGGTCGCTGTCTCTTGTGAGAACTGCGTAATTTCTATCCGTCCAATTTTTCCTGACATCATTTCAGAGTGAATGGTTTCGATAGGAATCTCATCACGAACAACGGTTACAGTCATCAGTTCTGACTGACCTGGGCGCATAATCGCAAGTTTAGCTTTACTTCCTTTAGGTCCGCGAATTTTTTCAACTGCACCGCGCAAGTCTAATCCTTCTAGACTCTCGCCATTCACCTTTAAAATTTGATCTTCTGGCCGCAGACCGGCTTTTTCTGCTGGCGATCCCTTAATCGGTGAAACGATGGTAACAAGACCGTTTTTCATCGTCACTTCTGCACCGATTCCTTCAAAAGAGGAATCTAAACTGGAATGGAACTGTTGCGCCGCTTCTTTGTCCATATAGGCAGAATAAGGGTCATCCAGCGCTCCCACCATACCCTCGATCGCACCATCTACAAGTGCTTCATCCTTTACATCGCCGATGTATTGCGATTTTATCATCGAGTATGCTTGCTCGATCTTACTCTGATTCTCCATTTCAATATTGGATCCCTGACCTGTAGCGACCCCAACAACACGTGCCAGAATCCCCCCATCTCCTGCCAGCATCACTGTCGTCAAGCTACTAAATAAGACAGCCACAATAACGATTAAGGTAACTGTACGACCACGTAAATACATTTTGACACCACCTTCACCAACTGTTCATCATATATATGACAGGCTATTGCTCGATAGTCGTCCTCTGCTATAAACTCACTCTAGCAAAACCATATTGGGAAAACAAGTTATACCCTCATACAAAAGAAACGCCGAAAAGGAGATTGTCGTTTCGGTCGACCTTCCCTTTCGACTTCTCTATGTCTTATATTTACTAACCTTGATTGCTCAGTAATAATTCATCGGGTTTTGTGCAACCCCGTTTTTCAATAGTTCAAAGTGGAGGTGAGGTCCAGTAGTTTGCCCGTACAATCCAATTTTCGCAATCATTTGCCCTGCACGAACGGTCTGCCCTACTTTTACTGTTACATCTCCTGGATACATATGTGCATATAAGGTGGTTAATCCACTGCCATGTGATAATACCACAATATGTCCATACCCACTTGAAGCTCGTGAAGCAATCACTTTCCCATCATTAGCAGCAAAAATGGGATCTCCCAAATTACCGCCAATATCTAATCCTTTATGCATGCCACCGCTACGCGGTCCAAATGGAGAGTTAATCCTCTTACTAGGAACGGGCCATGTCCAACCACTACTAGAAGGTGTTCCTTCATATTGGTCCTTTGCCGTCTCGCGGGCGATCATTTCACGAATCTCTTGGCTCTCTTTTTCATTAATCTCTTCGAGATGATCCTTCTCTTTCTCAATCGCTTTCAGTTCCTTCTCATTCTCCTTATACTTTTCCATCACTTTTTTGTACAATTTATTCGCATCTTTTTGTTGCTCTTTATTCTTCTCTAACTTCGGTTTCAACTCTTCCGTCTCTTCTTTTAGCTTCTGTTGGTCTTTTTCGTATCCAGTTGCGATTTTATGATTACTTTCTGCCAACGCTTGAATTCCTTCTAATGTAGCAAAGAATTCACTTAAATCATTCGCCTCGATCAAGGTACGCAAGTAAAACATATCTCCTTGCTTATATACACGTTGTAGTTGCTTATGATAAGCTACCTTTTTTTTGCTGATTGATTTTTCGAGCTCCTCGATCTTCTTTTCGCTCTTTTCAATCTCCTTCGTTTGGGTAGCAATCGTATCCGTTAATGTATCCAGCTTCGCTTTTTCCTTCTTCAAATCCTCTTCCACTTTTTTTAATGCTTCTTTCTGCTGTTCCGCTTCTTTTTCCTTTTCTTGAATTTCCTTATCCCGTTCCTTTACATCTTTCTTTTTCTCATCCACTGTCCCCTCAGCCTGTACCAGCAGGGAAAGAGGGGGAACCGCTGATGAAAGAGTGAGAATTGCGGTAAGTATTAAAACAAACGATATTTTTCTCATTAATTCCGACTCCTCCTCATATTACATTTATTTTTAAATAAGAGGGGGCAAATGCTCCCCCCTATTCGTTATACACGTAAGAAACGACGAATCGACATTACACTTCCCCATACTCCGATAAAAGCACCTAGCATAATCGTAATCGAAGCAACATATAAAGCAAGCGGCCAAACATCGAGGAAATTAAGGAAGCTAAATGATGATGTCCCCATATCAAGGATATCAATCACCGCTGCATAAGTTATCAGGACGATCGAAACAGGCACAATCGCACCAATCACTCCGATAACGGCTCCTTCAATCAAAAACGGCCAACGAATAAACCAGTTACTCGCGCCCACAAGGCGCATAATTTCGATTTCACCTCGACGCGCAAACACAGTTAATTTAATCGTATTGGAGATCAGGAAGGCGGCTAATACCGCAAGCCCTGTTCCAAAGAAGAAAACGACAACCGAGATCCAGGTGGAAAACTTAATCAACTGGTCGGCAACACCTTTACCGTACTCCACGCTCTCCGTCAGGTTATACTTTTCTTCCAAATCTTTTACTAACCCTTGAATTTCTTGTGAATTGGATGGTTCCACTTTCAACATATCTGGCAATGGATTTTCCCCGTCTTCCAACCCTTTGAGAAAGTCTGAATCCGCACCCAGTTTACTCTTCAACTCTTTCAATCCGTCTTCCTTTGATATAAACGTCACTTCGTTTACTCTCGGATCCTTTTCTACCTTCTTCTCCATATCTTCGATCGCATCAGCTGATGCTCCCGCCTGCAAAGAGACTCGAATTGCCATTTGCTTGTCCAGCTCTTCTGCTAGATGAAGAATATTAAAGCTGAAGATCAGAAAAATACCAAAGATCAAGAGGGTTACTCCAACAGCACTGCTTGCTGCAAACGTCATCCATGTATTTCGTTTTAAGCTCTTAATCGCCTCTTTCAGGTGGCGAATCATGACGTTAATCTTCATAGATGTATTCCCCCTGCTCTTGATCACGCACAATGGTTCCCCGCTCTACTTGCAATACACGCTTTCTCATCGTGTTTACAATTTCTTTATCATGTGTTGCCATCACGATGGTCGTTCCACGTGCATTAATCTCCTCTAATAGATACATAATATCCCATGAGTTTTCTGGATCCAAGTTACCCGTAGGCTCATCGGCAATAATAAATTTAGGATTATTTACGATTGCTCGTGCAATAGAGACACGTTGTTGCTCCCCACCTGATAGTTGCCGCGGGTACGCATGCATACGATCATGCAGCCCAACCAATTCTAGTACTTCTTGTACACGCCGTTCAATTTTACGTGGTGTCTCTTCGATCGCTTCCATGGCGAAAGCGACGTTTTCATATGCGGTCATATTGGGTAATAGTTTATAATCTTGAAATACAATGCCGATGGTGCGACGCAAAAACGGAATCTTCCAGTCACGCACCCTTTTAATATTGACACCATTAATAAGAATAATGCCGCTTGTCGCTTGCTCTTCACGATACATAAGTTTAATAAAGGTACTTTTCCCTGCACCACTAGGGCCCACGACATAAACGAATTCTCCTTGGTCTATTTTGACGTCTACTCCCCTAAGCGCTTCGACGCCATTGCTATATACTTTACACACGTCGTGCATTTCGATCATGCCATCACCCTCCAATGTCTGTCTTTATTTATACTCTATGAGAAACTTATATACGATGAGGAACCTGCGAACGATACTCAAATTAGATGACTGTGATAGAAAATATCGTATAACTTGCATTGTTATTATAACATGTCAAATATGAATTTCCCAATAAAATTAACGGAAAATGTCGATATTCTGACAGCGATCTCTCCATTGCCACCGTTGTCGCATATGCCAGAATAACCGATCCCATTTAAGATAGAGCGCTCAATCCGTGCTTTACGCTCTTTTTCATATGGTTAAACTTACTAAACCTAAAGCATTCTTTCCTCTTTAGTAGCCAAGTTTCTCTCTCTTATCCACACCTACTTGAACGAAAGAGGCGGAAGGTTTGTTTCATTCCACCCTCCACCTCTCTGCCTTAGACAATTACGACTATATTCGTCTATCCTACAAGCAAAGGTATCCTACAAGCAAAGGGCTATTTCGTTTTCTCTATTAGCCACTTCGCTAGCTCTTTACGATCCTCCTCTTTCACTTGCTTTTGTGCTGGCATTCTACCCACACCATCGGTAATCACTTTTTGCACCTCTTCTTCCGAATAGGTTAAACCGACATTTTGCAGGGAGGGTCCAAAGCCACCACCAAAAGAACGCCCGTGGCAAGAAGAGCAGTTATCAAGGTATACTTTCCGCGCTGGGTCCACTTCTTCTTTATTACCACTCGTGTCTGTATTTGTCTCTGCGCAACCTGCTAGTATGAAGAGAATGGTTATTGCGACGGCTATAAGCGTACGACGCCAAGTCATCATGTTGCTACACCGATCCTTTCGTTCTATCAACCCGTTATTTCCATTCTCACTTTACCTCATTTACTACCCGATCTGCAATAAAGAGCAGAATGTGTCATGGGTTGATCATATCTGCGGTGAATGGACATGAATTGCATGAGAGCGCAATTTTCGATTTTCCCATTCATCATTTCCCGGGAAACGACAAATGTCTGCTCTATTCCACTAACATGATGAAAGCACCCTTCTATATCAAAGAAAATACAAAAAGCACCGGAGAGAGTTCTCCGGTGCTTTTTAACCCTATCTTCCTTATTCACCGCGGAATTGCGGTTTTCGTTTTTCAATAAAGGCATCCATGCCTTCCATCCGATCGTTAGAATCGAAAGAAAGTCCGAAATAAGAAGCTTCCAGGAGGAGACCACTGTGAAGATCAGACTCCGTTCCTTGATTTACAGCTTGCTTAATGTAATTTAATGCTAAAGGAGCTTTCTGAGCTAACATATGCGCTAACTTTTTCGCCTCATCCAATAAGTCGGTGTGTGGTACTACCTTTTCAACAAGTCCTATTTGTAAGGCTTGCTCCGCTGTAATTATCTCACCTGTGAAACAGAGTAACTTGGCTCGTCCATTCCCAATACGACGGGCAAGACGTTGCGTGCCACCATAGCCAGGAATCACTCCTAGATTTACTTCTGGTTGGCCAAACTTCGCTTGTTCTGAAGCTAAAATAACATCACCACTCATCGCCAGTTCACAGCCCCCACCAAGTGCAAACCCGTTTACTGCCATGATGACGGGGATTGGAAGTTCTTCTAACCTGGTAAACAAACGCTGACCTCGCTTAGCTAGTCGTTCTGCTTGACTTGCAGTAGCCACTTCGCGCAATTCTTTAATATCGGCTCCAGCAACAAATGCCTTTTCCCCAGCCCCAGTCAAGATGAGGGCACGAACATCACTTTGTTGTTCTACCCAGTTTAGCGCCTCTTCTAATTCCGCTAGGAGATCACGATTAAGAGCGTTGAGCGCTTGGGGTCTTGTCAGAGTTAATATAACATAACCCTCATGCCTTTCTACCTGTACAATCTTATCCATCAATAAGCCCCTCCCTTGGGTGATGACCGTTATTTTTGATTCATTTTAAAGCGCAAGTATGCATCGATGAAGGAAGTGATCTCACCATCCATCACAGCTTGAATATTGCCCACTTCAACATTGGTACGGTGATCTTTTGCCATCGAGTATGGATGGAACACATAGGAACGAATTTGACTGCCCCAACCAATATCCGCCTGCTCTCCTTGGATTTCAGCTAGCTTTTGTTGACGCTCTTCTAAGCGCTTCTCCAAGATACGCGCTTTCAATATCTTCATCGCTTTTTCTCTGTTTTTAATCTGCGACCGTTCTGATTGGCACGTAACGACGATATTGGTCGGCAAATGGGTAATACGAACAGCAGAATCGGTCGTATTAACATGTTGACCGCCTGCACCACTAGAACGATAGGTATCAATTTTGAGATCATCCTGCTTAATATCTACCTCTACGTCATCTGTAATCTCCGGCATCACATTTGTAGAGACGAAGGAAGTATGACGACGACCGGAAGAATCAAAAGGAGAGATCCTCACCAAGCGGTGCACACCTTTTTCCGCTTTGAGATAACCATATGCGTTGCGCCCGCTGATAAGTAGAGTAACACTTTTTACCCCAGCTTCATCACCTGGAAGATAGTCCAATGTCTCCACTTTAAAACCTTGACGCTCTGCCCAACGCGTATACATCCGTAAAAGCATTTCAGCCCAGTCTTGCGACTCCGTTCCACCTGCACCTGGATGAAGCTCCAAGATCGCATTATTGCGATCGTACGGCTCATCCAATAATAATTGGAGTTCAAAGGTATCCAGACGATTTTTTAGCTTTTTAAGCGCAACTTGCGCTTCTGCTTCTAATGAATCCTCGCCTTCTTCTACCATCAGCTCCAACAGAACATCCAATTCTTCATTCTCTTCCTCTAACTCTTCCATGAAGTGAACCACGTCTTTTAACCCATTCACTTCTTGGATTACTTTTTGGGCCGTCTCTTGATCGTCCCAAAATCCGGGTGAAGACATCTTCTCTTCTAGTTCTTGGATACGAACTTTCTTTTGGTCGAGGTCAAAGAGACCCCCTGATATCAGCCAATCGTTGGGCTGTATTTGCACTTTCTTGTCGCATTTCGTTTACTTCCATAACCTTCACTCCATCGTTATTATCTCTTTATCCCCATGGGACACTAGTTAGCTATGGGCACAACAATTCTTATACTTCTTCCCACTTCCACACGGACAAGGCTCATTACGTCCAATTTTATCATTACGCCGCAAGGGCTGCTTCTTTTTCTCTTCTTTATCCGTTCCACCGGAGGTAGCAGTTTGACGCACCGCTACTTGTTCACGCTTAAGCTCTTCGCCTTCTCCTATCTCCGATTGCAACACATACTTAACTACTTCCTCTTGGATTTCCGCTACGAGCTCTGAAAACATTTCAAAGCCCTCAAATTGATACTCCCGCAACGGATTAATCTGACCATATGCCCGTAAGTGAATTCCTTGACGCAAGTGTTCCATCGCATCAATATGATCCATCCACTTACGGTCCACTGTGCGCAGCGTAATCGTCTTACTAAATTCATGCAGACGCTCTTCTCCGATCTGCGCACGGCGCTCATCATAATACTGCGCTAATTGCTCATAAAGATAAGCGCTTATTGCTGTAGCAGATTCTAATTGCTCCACATGCTCTTCGTCAATTCGCTCCGCTGGCACAAAGTTAGCGGTTACGTACTCTAGCAGGGACGTAAGATCCCACTCTTCTGGCATTTCCTCTTTATCAATATGGGCATCGACCAACCGCTCCATCAGCTCTTTTGCCATGAGCAAGATCACATCACGCAAATCATCACTTAAGATCACATCGCGGCGCTGCTTATAAATAATTTCACGCTGTTGATTTAATACATCGTCGTATTGCAATACCCATCGACGAGCGTCAAAGTTATTGCCTTCCACCTTCTTCTGTGCATTTGCAACTGCTTTCGAAAAAAACTTTCCTTCAATCGGTTGATCATCTTCCAAACCAAGTCGTTCCATCATAGAGCTCAAATTATCCGAACCAAAACGGCGCATTAATTCATCTTGAAAAGAAAGGAAAAACTGAGAGGAACCAGGATCTCCTTGTCGACCCGAACGTCCACGCAACTGATTATCAATTCGTCTGCTCTCATGTCGTTCCGTTCCAATTACATGGAGACCGCCAAGCTTGTCGACGCCTTCTCCTAAAACGATGTCGGTTCCCCGCCCTGCCATATTGGTAGCAATTGTCACCGCATTCTTTTGCCCTGCCTGCGAAATAATTTCTGCTTCACGCTCATGGTTTTTCGCATTAAGAACTTGATGCGTGATTCCCTCTTTTTTTAACATGCGAGATAATATTTCTGACCTTTCAATCGAAACCGTACCTACAAGAATAGGTTGACCCGTACGATGCTTCTCCTTAATTTCGCTTACCACACGGCGAAACTTTGCCTCTTCTGTCTTATAGAGAATATCAGACATATCTTGACGAACCATAGGTTTGTTCGTTGGAATTTGTACAACGTCCATCCCATAAATTTTGCGAAACTCTTCTTCTTCCGTTTTTGCCGTCCCTGTCATGCCAGCTAGCTTGTCGTACATACGGAAATAATTTTGAAGGGTAACCGTAGCTAACGTCATGCTTTCACGCTGAACTTGCAACCCTTCCTTTGCTTCAATCGCTTGGTGCAAACCATCCGAATAGCGTCTGCCTGTCATTAATCGTCCTGTAAATTCGTCTACAATAACAACTCCTTCTTCATTTACTACATAGTCGGAGTCGCGCTTCATTGTCACGTGTGCTTTTAACGCTTGTTGCACATGATGATTTAAGGTAATATGCTTCGCATCATATACGTTTTCAATACCAAAGAAGGATTCCACCTTATCGACACCTTCTTCTGTCAAGGAAACCGCTTTTGTCTTTTCATCTAGAGTGTAATCATCTTCTGCACGTAAACGCCGCACCATTTTATCGGCTGCATAATAAAGATCTGTCGCTTTGTTTGCTTGTCCACTAATAATAAGTGGGGTACGTGCTTCATCGATCAAGATACTATCCACTTCGTCAATAATGGCATAATGAATGCGCTGAGCCATTTGCTCAGGGTAAAGTGCCATATTATCGCGCAAATAGTCAAAACCGAATTCGTTATTTGTACCGAAGGTAATATCAGCAGCATAAGCTTGTTTCTTCTCTTCCGGTGACATCCCCGATAAATTAAGCCCCACCGTTAAGCCAAGAAATTCAAACAGCTGTCCCATCCATTCACGGTCACGTTTTGCTAAGTAATCATTCACGGTGATGACATGAACACCTTTACCGCTTAATGCATTCAGATATGCTGGTAATGTGGAGACCAGGGTCTTCCCTTCACCCGTACGCATCTCAGCGATTTCTCCCCGATGAAGTGCCACCCCACCCACCAATTGTACACGGAAATGGCGCATCCCCAGAACTCGTTTCCCTGCTTCTCTAACAACTGCAAATGCTTCTGGTAATAACTCGTCCAGACAACTTTCTTGCAATCGATTTTTAAACTCTTCCGTCTTTGCTCGCAATTCATTATCCGTTAGCTTAGATACCTGCGGTTCTAACTCTTCTACTTGATCCGCAACGCGGAACAATTTGCGTAGTTGGCGCTCATTAGAATCGGGCATCCATTGGCGAAGCATTTTTAACATGCGCGTCATCTCCTTTTCCTAAGACGCATTCTATCGAAGCGCTTTACATTGCTTACACCCACCCATGGCAGGTTAATAAACAGTCTCTTATCTTCTAGTTTAACAAAAACAGCGCGATATTTTCACTTCATCGGGAAAAAACCTAAAAGAAGAGTTTTCGAGGAAGTGATCCTTCTATATAATAAGGTCATCTTGTTTTCATACACTTATGTATAATGATAACATTTTGCCTCGACAGAAAGCAGTGGATGAAAGTCTCACCCACTGCTTCTATATCTATATTTAGCTTTAAAATATGATTCATATTCTAACCTGCCGTCGTTAGTTACTATCTTTACTCGGGTTCAATCAAGCCATAGCGACCGTCATGTCGTTTATATACAACACTTGTTTGATCGCTATTCGCATTGGCAAAGACGAAAAAATTATGTCCCAACATATTCATCTGCAGAATCGCCTCTTCTACGTCCATCGGTTTAAAGCTAAAACGCTTTGTACGTACCACTTCAAAACGATCATCATCGTCTAACTCGTCTTCTTCAACTAACAAAGAGGAGCCATTCCCGTTTAACGCTGGTTGCAAGCTAGCGTCTTGACGGAATTTCCGGTTCACTTTCGTTTTATATTTACGGATTTGGCGTTCGAGTTTCTCCTCCACTTTACTGATCGACGTATACATATCGGTCGTGGTTTCCTCTGCTCGTACAAGTAATTCTGGAAAAGGAATGGTTACCTCAACCTTGTGATCATCACCAAACACACTTAAGACAGCATGAACCTCAGTTTTCGGAGTGGTTTCGAAATATTTCTCCAAACGCCCAATCTTCTTCTCTGTATACTGTTTCAACGCATCTGTAACTTCAATGTTTTGTCCGCGAATGTGAAAATGCATCAAGTGAACCCTCCCTAACGTCATGATCATCTTCTTACCTTTAGCCAACGTACAAAGAAGCGAAAATGCCTTCAACTTCTATACAATTCTTTTACCACTTATTTATGCAAATGAAACCTCGATCTGTACAAAAATAAATGAAAACCCCTCCAAAAGGAGGGGAAAGACGTTTTTGTTATTAACCTAATTTAACTACATTAGCCGCTTGTGGTCCACGCGCACCGTCCACAATTTCAAACTCTACGCTTTGCCCTTCATCTAAGGTTTTAAAGCCCTCATCTTGAATAGCGGAGTAGTGAACGAATACATCGTCTCCTTCTTCGCGCTCGATAAAACCATAGCCTTTTTCTGCATTGAACCACTTAACATTCCCTTGCATATCATACAACCCTTTCATAGTAAAGATAACGACTCGCTCATTAAAAGAGCGAATATCAGGCCTAGTGCCTTAGGCGATACTCTCTCATCCTTAGGAGGGATTGACGAGGGATCCAACTTTAGGGAAGGAGACATCCCATGATGAATCTACACCTTACCCCATCCTTCTCAGAAGAGGTGAGAGGATCTAACCATCGGTATAACTGCCTATCCTATGCACAGCAATTTGTGTTAAAGCACTGTGTTAGTCTAGCTTCACACGACTTTTTGCTCACACCCATCTATTTGGATGAAATGGGAGTTTGCAACACCGAATTGGTTAAAGTCACTATATCATTTGAAAAAAAGGAAGTCAACGCTGAACAAGCGCAGCGCTACATGACCACTTTACCCCGATAGGTGCGTAAAAAGCTCGCTTATAACACCTTGCCTAAGAAGTTTTGAGTGCGCTCTTCTCGAGGGGCTTGGAACAGCTGCTGCGGCTTCCCTTCTTCCACGATCTCACCAAAATCCATAAAAAGTACCCGTTGACACACTTCACGTGCGAAGCCCATCTCATGTGTAACGATTACCATGGTCATCCCTTCTTCCGCTAAGTTACGCATTACCGTCAACACTTCTCCTACCATCTCCGGATCCAAAGCGGAAGTGGGTTCATCAAACAACATAACCTTAGGGCCCATTGCCAATGCTCGCGCAATTGCTACCCGCTGCATTTGCCCTCCCGACAGCTGTTCTGGATAAGCGGATTCCTTCTCCTCCAATCCCACTTTCTTAAGGAGTTGACGAGCTTCTTCTTCCGCTTCCGTTCGCGTTTTCTTCAATACCTTAATTGGAGCCATCGTGATATTATCTATCACCCGGCGATGCGGAAATAAATTAAATTGTTGAAAAACCATCCCTACCTCTGTCCGCACATGATCAATATTGGTTCGCGGATCAGTTAAATCATGTTCACCAATCCTCACACTACCGCTCGTAACAGGTTCCAACAGGTTGAGACAGCGTAAAAAAGTGCTCTTTCCCGATCCACTCGGTCCAATCACACTAACCACTTCTTTTTCCGCTATCGATGTAGTAATCCCCTTCAAAACCTCTATTTTGCCAAAGTTTTTATACAGATTCTCTACTTTAATCATAGGTCTATTTCACATTCCCTTCATCAAGATCCTCATGGCGCCCCTGCTCCCTATGAATGTTCAGTTGAGGTACGAACACGTTTTTCTAAATAGAACACCAGTCGGGATAGTAGATAAGTAAGAAATAAGTATAAAACCGCACCTAATATATAGGGCGGAAAGCGGACAAATGTACTTTTAGCCACACTAAAAGCCCCATACGTAATATCATTTACCGCGATAATAGCTAGCAGAGAGGAGTCCTTAAGCAAAGCAATAAACTCATTTCCCAATGGAGGTAACATGCGCTTAAACGCTTGCGGCAAAATCACTTCTCGCATCGCCATACCGTAGCTCATCCCTAATGAACGTGCAGCTTCCATCTGCCCCTTCTCGATTGATTGAATTCCACCGCGAAAAATTTCAGCTATATATGCTCCCGCATTAAGGGATAAGGCTACAAAACCGGAGAAGAGGGCTCCTGGAGCTTGCGAAAACCCCAGCACATCAATCACAAGAGTCGGAATAATAACAAAATGAATAAATAAGATCTGCAACATAAGGGGCGTCCCACGAAATACATCAATATAGAGCGTAGCTGGGATTGTAAAAATCTTTTTGCGTGAAATCTTTAGCAAACCCAGTATTAAGCCTAGTATTGTCCCAAAGGTAATCCCTACAATGGTAAGTAGTGCGCTATTAATCACACCTTGGATAAAAAACTCGCGGTATTCCCACAAGACACTCCATTTCCATTCCACCAACACTTCACTCCTTTATACACTACTTACTATCGGTCATCGCTCTTTCAATGTCGAGAGCTTGTACACTTTTTCACACCAGCGTCTTTCAGGCAAAAAAAGGGGCGGCTATTTATTCACCGTCCCCATTTACACGTCTAGGCACATATCCGTTTATTTGGACTCTCCAAAGTATTTTGCGAATATCTCATCGTACGTTCCGTTTTCTTTGATTTTCTTTAATCCTTCATTAACCTGCTCTAATGTTTCCCCGTTTCCCTTCTTCACCATAATCCCGTATTGTTCAGGAGCAAAGTGAGGATCTTCAATCTTTTTAAATTTATCCTCGGATAACGTTTTGATATACTCCAACACTACTGCATTATCGGCAACCACAGCATCCACACGCCCATTTACCAAATCATCCATTGCAGCAGGTGTATCATCGTAAGATTTCAAACCACTGTAAGTCGTACCGTACTCCTCTTTTACAGCTTCCTCCCCCGTCGTACCCGCTTGCACACCAATCTTTTTGTCTTTTAGATCTTTAAAAGAAGATATATTAGAGCCTTCAGGTACAAGAATAAATTGTTTCGCATCAAAGTAAGGGTCGGAAAAATCGTACAATTCTTTGCGTTCATCTGTAATTGTGATAGCAGAAATAGCAACATCAGCGCTCCCATTTTTGATTGCTTCAAAAAGAGGGTCCCAGCCTGTATGTTTCATTTCCACCTCAGCATCATTCACCTCAGCAATCGCCTTTATCACATCCACATCAAAACCTGTAATATCTCCAGAACCCTCTTGCTTTTCAAATGGGGGGTATGCAGCATCCGTCGCAACCACCCATTTGGCTTTCTTCGCCTCATCAGCAGAGTCTGACCCACTCTCTTTCTTTGTATCTGCATCTGTCCCGCAAGCAACCAATAGCAAACAGAAGAGGGCCATTACGCCCCAAAAGGTTAGTACTTGCTTCTTCACTCAAAACAACCTCCCTTAATTTTCTAAAACATACCATTCTGAATCATCATATATATATTGTATTTATTCTAAATCTACTAGCTTAATTCCTGCTTTTCACCACTCTTCATACAACATCTACACACTAAGGAACCCCCTGCAGCAATATGGCAAGGGGGTTCTATATCAAACGGCACATAGGAAGATCCTCTCCTAACGTGCACGAAAAGCTTCTCTTTAGGCTAATTAATTGAACATCTTTTAAGACAACTTTACTTATTCACTGCTTCTTTCAATTGTTTACCCGGCTTAAATGCGGGAATCCGACTTGCCTTAATTTCAATTGCTTCCCCAGTCTGTGGATTTCTACCTTGTCTAGCTGCACGTTCGCGTACCTCAAAGTTTCCAAACCCAATTAACGAAACCTTTTCTCCATTACGCAAAGCTCCTGAAATTGCGTCTAAGACTGCATCTACAAATAATGTTGCCTCTTTTTTTGTGGTATCTGTCGATGTTGCTACCTTCTCTACCAATTCACTCTTATTCATTCCAGATCACTCCTTAGCTCATTTAGCTTTCTTTATCCCCACTGTTGCCCGTTTTTATTCCTTTTATACTCCTTTTTGTCTCTATCATTATCTACTATACAACGTTGGTTAGTAAAAATCCCCCTTACCGTGCAAATGTAACTGACTCCATCTTCTTCGGATCACACGCTGCTATAGTCTGAGCACAAGCGTGCAATGTAGCTCCCGTGGTATACACATCATCTACAATCACAATTCGTTTCTGTTTTAACTTATCTTGCACTCGTCCAGAGTATAACGAATAAAGATGTCCCGATCCTTGTAAGCGCGCATAACGGGAACGTGAACTTTGTACCTGTTCTGAGTGTAAACGCCGTAAAGTGGAAACCATAGGCACACGTAAGCGCCGCGCTATCACCTGAGCTAACAGCTCTGCTTGGTTATAGCCACGCATTTCCCACCTTGCCGGGGATAGTGGAACATAGGTAATCAGGTCTATGAGCTTCTGATGCTCCCACAAGAGCTCTGCCATCATTTCGCCCAAAGGTGTTGCCCACTCTCTTTTTCCTTGAAACTTATACATACGTATGATGTGCTTCGCCCATCCTTGATACTGCGTTACACTTCGGTTTCGCACAAATGTGCGATTTTTGCTACGGCGTTTACACTCCCCACATATTTCCCCATGCCCCATTGCACGACCACAGCGCCAGCAGGATGGGGGCGTGATCCTCTTCATTCGTCCTTGACAGCGTCGACACACTTGCTCCCATACCGACGAAAAGCGATGTCCAGCCACTATCGCTGGACAGAACCAACACGTCCTTCCTCGATAAAAGACTGATTCCCACTTCAACGGTTCCACGCTCCCTCTACTTTTCGCTGTCATTATAAAGAAGAGATGACACCTCTTTTCTGAGCAAGTCGATTAAGTGAGTTGATCGTATTCCTCGCTCTTCTTACCTGCCAACTATGTTCTGCCACGATAAAACACACCTCACCCTGCCGGTAGCTAGATGAATGCCCCACATGTTCGGCTGCATGTACCAATGTGCACCAATCATATTGTGGATCATCTGCGCCTACGACTAATACATGTACTTTTGGCAAGGTGATTGCTCGTCCCAACAGCCGGGTCGTCAATAAAATGCGTCTTTTCCCCTCCCTAAAGTGTTCCACCTCAATATCTTCTTCTAAATGGGAGGTTACAACAATCCCAAGTTCATCTTCATTCACATCCATCCTTCGCATCATCCACTTTCGTAAATTATAGGCTGCGCTTATTCGCGGAACCAATATAAGCGCTTGTCCCTCTGTAGCTCGCACTCTCTCTAAAAAGCGGCTGATACCCGCTACCTTCCTTCCCGCTCGCATGTGCTCCCACAACCCATGCTTTCGAGATATGCGCGGAACCGCTAGGGGGTGCTGATGGTGACGAACTGGAATAATAAGAGAAGCCATTTTCCCTTGCTGAACACGAGCTTGCCAGTATGGTGCAGGGGTGAGCGACAAGATCACTTGCTTTCCTCCGGGGCGTGTTACCCTATCCATCTTTCTTTCCCTTAAAGCAACCTCTTCTAGCCCCACGCTCTCTCTTTCGTCCATAATAACAAGGGTAAAAAACTGACAAAACCGAAGCAGTTGTGCCACTGTAGCAACCATGATCTCCCCCTGCTCCCACACTTGAGACCTTTCACCTACCAAATGAACAACCCTGGTCTGGGGAAAATACTGAGCCAGCTCAGCAGCAATCCCCTCTACATTCCCTCTGTAGGAGGATAGCCACAGTACTCGACCTCCGCTACCCACTACCTCTCTCATTGCAGGTGCCAATAACTTAATATTGTGGTTCCCTGCAACTGTCCACACCAACAACTTAGTTTGGGTTGCTGCTATAAATTGTCTGCACTGCTCTGCTCCTGCACGCTCCACACTTCCCCACTGGGACTGCCCAACCTCAATCCATACTTTATTTGCTGGTTGCCCGCTCTCCCACCGTTCCTCCACTTTTCCCGTCGGAAAACGGAGCAGCAACTGACAAGAAATGGATTTTCCCATATGTAAGCAAGCACGACACATCAGGCAATCCTTTTTGCAAGAAGCACAATACACTTGCTGCAACTCTTTTCCATCGTGAAAGCAGCGGTTACACATTCCTCTAACCTGGCTGTATAACGTTATCGCAGGCAAAACCTCGACCTTCCCAGCACAATATAATGCCTGCACTACCTTTCTCATCTGTTTTTGTTCCTCGGTACATTGATAATAGGTGAGCAAAGAAGAAAGTTCATGCCACAGCAGCGATCGCCCTTGTGCCCGTTGCCACAACCGCAAGGCCGATGGCCGCCAAACATCCCATATTGAAGAGTGGGTAAAAGACTGAGCAGAAATAAAATCTACGCTTGTCGTTAGGTGTGACTCACTCACCAAAGCTTGTCCAAAAGAAGCATATGTACGAACATCCCTTATCTCTATCTGATGTTCCTCCCAATATGCATAATCTAGTTCCATAGCTAGTGAAAAATAGGAGCTCCCTCTTTTTTTCTGCAATCGATATACTGCCACCTTCATCGTCTCAGCTCCTTTACGGGCAGTCACTTCTCTCTCCCATGTGCATACAGTTGAGAGAAATGACTGCCCGAACTTTCCATCACTGCGCAAACAGGCGTGGGGGATCTTTTCCTTCGTTAGAGATACGTAAATCTAAAACCAACGTTCGCTTCTCTTCTTTCCACACGCGCTGACACTCTTCTTCTATCTCTTTTATCAGCGACTTTTCTACCAGTTTATACGTAAGTGAAGAATGTTTTAGATCTAATCTTCTGATAATATCTAGGGTATCGTCTGTTGAGGGATAGTGAACACAGGTTACCCCACATGACCTTCCCTGGAGACGATTCATTGTATAAAAAGAGCGTATCATCCACTCAACAGAATGTTGGCTATTTTCTGTTATCAATACCAGATGATCCGCCTCTGGCTGTTCCACTTGAAACCAACAAAGTCGAGAAAGAGTAAGCAGTAGCTCAAACAACCCATACATTGCCAAAAGTGACAATACCCACTGCTCCATTCATCCCCCCTCCTTTTCCCCAGTATATGCGCCTTCAGGGAATGGAGTTCATCGCTACGATTGAAACAAAATACCCGGTTTCCTTATAGGAGAACCGGGTATTTACTGTTTTAAGCTCCCCTCGCCGCTTGACGAAGGATATCGGCTTTATTTGTTTGCTCCCATGGCAATTCGATGTCCGTACGACCGAAGTGCCCATAGGCGGCTGTCTGCTTATAAAGTGGGCGTTTAAGATCAAGGTCACGAATAATTGCTGCTGGGCGTAAATCGAAATTATCTCGTACCAATTGCACCAGTTCATGCTCAGCTAAATTGCTTGTACCAAAGGCCTCGACACGGATGGAGACAGGGTGAGCCACCCCAATCGCATATGCTAATTGTACTTCACACTGTTCAGCTAAACCAGCTGCAACAATATTTTTAGCTACATAACGGGCTGCATAAGCGGCTGAGCGATCCACTTTTGTCGGATCCTTACCGGAAAATGCTCCTCCACCGTGACGAGCATAACCTCCATAAGTGTCGACAATAATTTTGCGACCGGTCAAACCGGCATCTCCCATCGGTCCACCAATCACAAAGCGTCCTGTTGGATTGATAAAATACTTTGTTTCACTATCTAACATATCATCTGCAACAACAGGCATAATCACTTCTTTCATAATATCAGCCTGTACTTGTTCCAATGTGATCTCTTCAGCATGCTGAGTGGAGATCACAATCGCATCGACACGCACAGGACGATCCCCATCATACTCAATTGTAACCTGAGTCTTACCGTCTGGACGTAAATACGGTAAGGTACCATTGACGCGCACTTCATGTAGTCGTCGGGATAAGCGATGGGATAGCGAAATCGGCAATGGCATCAATTCAGGGGTTTCTGTACAAGCATACCCAAACATAATCCCTTGATCTCCTGCTCCAATCGCTTCCAATTCCTGTTCAGAATACGATCCTTCCCGCTTTTCCAAAGCCTCGTCCACACCCGCTGCAATGTCGGATGATTGCTCATCGATTGAGGTTAATACCGCACAAGTAGCTGCATCAAAGCCATATTTCGCTCTGGTATACCCTATATCTTGAATCGTCTCACGAACGATTTTTGGAATATCGACATAGCAATTGGTTGAGATTTCACCTGTTACCAGCACCAGTCCGGTCGTTACAGTTGTTTCACATGCCACGCGCCCATTCGGATCTTGCTCAAGAATAGCATCAAGAATGGCATCGGAAACTTGGTCACACACTTTATCTGGGTGACCTGCAGTAACTGACTCTGATGTGAAGAGGTGGCGTTGTTCGGATGACATAGCGACTCCTCCTTCTCCTAAACAAACAAAAAATATCACGTGCGGCACTCGCACGACGGCTATCAAATCATAGTCGATAGTGAATAGAATACCTTAATCACACTTAGATTGCAACGAAACGAATGTCGTTTATTCAAAGCAACACTACGCGTTACACATCCAACTCTCTTTACTAACGCCAGCCCATCCGCAGACGGTAATTTCGTCCACTCTGATCATCGGGCGGTCGCACACGAATGTAGTATTTCCCAGGAGAAAGCGCTGGCTTTAACTTCTCTCTTTTTTCCCCTTTCCATTTCCACTGCATGACTGTATCCAAACGTTGATCATATATGATGACGGATAAGGGGGCCTTCTCTCCATCCGTTTTAAAATAGATCGTACTCAGTTCTTGCCTGTCCGAAACCTCAAACTCGTACCAGTCAACATCAAAGGGGTAATCAACTGCACCCACTACTTCTTCATTAGCTTTAAGTGGTGCTGCTTGCTTTGAATGATTATTAGGTTCATACTCATCCTCTAATATAGGTTCATACTCAAGAAGAAGCTGGTATGTACCTGCTACTTGGTTTGCACCATAATCACTAATACGTAGATGTAGTGTTCCATCGACCTCTTTAAACTGATAAGTTTCATCCCTACCATAGGAGGCCTCATCCACCTTGATCCCTTTCGCTCCTCCTTCGCGCTGGACATAGAGCACTGGATCTGCACGTGGTGTAAATACATTGGCATGTATGGTGAGCTTTCCCGTCCGAGGGATTTCCACTTGGTACCAATCAACATCTTGGTTTTTATGGAAAGATCCTTTGATCACAGTATATGCGTCCACTACTTCTACCTGATACGCATTCCATTGATAATCGTTATTTTCATACTGGTCGGGCATCGGTTGAAAGCTATTGCTAAAAGTATAGGGTGTTTGACGATCTCCCTTTTCCAACGAAGAAATCTTCACCTGCACCGAACCTCTAGGAACCGTCACGTAGATCGTCCGCTTTGATTCGACACGATACGATTTCTCCTCACTGTCACCTATTTTAACGGTGACGCGGGAAAGTGCTGGACTAATATGGTCCATTGACAGTTTCAACGTACCTTCATTAGGCACATCGATACGGAAGCCATCCACATCTTCTTCCCCCGCTAAAACAGCTGTTACTTGCTGATCCAGCGATAATGGCATTACCGTATCTTCCGTATTATTAGGTTCAAAAATATCTTCTACTAATGTTTTGGTCAATGCATCACGAATATTGAAAATTCCAAATCCATCCGCCTCGTTCCAACGTTCTTCCATCGGAGTGGCTGTTTGCCGAATTAAGTTTCTAACCTGCTCCGGGGACCAATCAGGGTACATTTTCAAAATGAGTGCAGCACCTGCCGCTACTTGAGGGGCAGCAAATGAGGTTCCTGAATCGTAGACATAGCCGCCCTCCAATTTGGTAGAACGAATGGATTCTCCTGGTGCTACAACATCAATACCAGGACCATAGTTGGATGTGATTTCATGCTTTCCTTGTTCATTAACTGATCCCACACCTAGTACGGTTGGAAGGGCAGCCGGATAGTAAAGAGGATAGCTATATAAAATATTGCCCTCTTCATCATGCATTGCATTCCCTGCTGCTCCTACTACGACCACACCTGCCTTTTCAGCAGCCTGACACGCATCTGCAATCGTATCAGAATATGTCCAACTCCCCTGTGACAACACAATCACATCTGCTCGTCTCTCTATCGCCTTCCGTATTCCTTCAGCTGTATGAAATACATCTCCATCTTTTCCATCGTCCATCACCTTGATCGGCATAATATGAAACGTGTCCTTATACGGATCCTGCTTGGCGGTCCCGCGCCAAACAGAGGCAAGGACACCCGCTACTTGTGTCCCGTGCCCCATTCGATCCTGAGTTGATTCCCCGGTAGACTTAATATTGACTCCCGGAACGAGATACGGCTTTAAAAACGAATGACTTAAATCAACCCCCGTATCAACCACCGCCACTGTAATCTCTTGTTTATAACGAGCATCGTGCGGAAGATACTCGAATGCATGTTCAGCACCGATCCGTGGGAGAAAATTGGTCTTCGAGCGTGGATCAGGAACTCGTTGCCCACGCTCCTCTACCTTATATTTGTGATTGGGCTCGAGAAAGAGTACATTGCGGTGAGCAGACCACCGCTTCACCCAACCCTCTTCCTCTACCTTATTATCTAGCCGCACCAATAAAGTTTGGGTACTCCCATCTGCGGGTTGTTGATTCATTACCTCTACCGTTTCCAAAAATTCAGGATCCACCCTCCCTTTCCATTTAATCACCCACTGCTTTTCTTCATACGATTTTAACGGGACTGATGGATTATAATCTTGATCTGTCTTTCCTTCCGGCGAGACAATCATCCCCAAGACAGCCATAAATGAAATCAGAAAAAAGGCCAACCAACGATTATTTAATAGCTTCATACCACAATTATACCCACGCATTATACTGAATACAACGACCTTGTACAAGCTGTCAGAAAATGATACTATGGTGAAAGGGAAATTCGTCGAAATTGATTGTCGAAAAATAGGATCGAGTTAGGGGATTCATCTATGGATAAAATCGATCAATCTCGTATTGATAGAGTAAAAAAGAAAAAACGAAAAAAAAGAATTATACGTATCGTTGCTGTTATTTCCTTGGTGCTCATCATAGGTGCTACCTATTATGGCATCACCTTAGCCAATGCGGTAAACAAGAGCTTTGTGCCGCTTGAGCGCGATACGTCCGATCATAAAGAAGAAGCAAAAGAAATGAAAGAACCCTTTAGCATCTTGCTTATCGGTGCCGATGTAAAAAGCATGGAGAAGAGTTGGCGCCCTGACGTCCTCATGCTGATCACCGTTAATCCGGAAAAGAAAACAATGAAAACACTTAGTATCCCACGCGATACACTGGTGGATATCGCCAATACCAATGGCAAAGATAAAATTAATCACGCTGCCGTATATGGCACGCAAAATAATGTAGATCCGATTCAAAACACCATTGAAACCGTAGAAAATTACTTTAACGTACCTATCTATTACTACTCCTTTATCAACTTCCAGGGATTTGTCGATGTTGTTGATAAGCTTGGAGGGGTCGAAGTTAACCCATCATTCTCCTTCAGTATTAAGCAGTTCGGTAAATATCACACCTATACTGAGGGTGTTCCTACACAACTAAATGGGGAAGAAGCCCTTGCCTATGTACGTATGCGCAAACAAGACCCTGATGGAGATGCGGGAAGAAACAGACGACAACAAGAAGTCTTAGACCAACTAGTAGACAAACTAACCTCGTTTGAAAGTGTTACTAAAGCTGATGATATCATAAGTTCTATAGGGAATAATTTCCAAAGAGATATCGCAATAAAAGATATCCCTAAACTAAAGGAGATATATAGCTCAATTCCCGACACTCAGAAAGAAACCTTAGAATTAAAAGGGAAAAATCAAAAACTAAACCTATATGGACAGTACATTTACTACTACATCGTATCAGAGGAAGAGCGACAGCGCGTCAGCGATAACTTCCGAGATCATCTCAACGAAGAACCGCAAACCGTAGATGGACAACCGAAACCAGAAGAAACAGAACCTGAAATGAACGACCCCAGCGGGAGCAGTGGTACCAACACCCCCGGCGATACCAACGGAGCCAATACGACATCACCTTAAGGGAAGGTTAACGTTAGCACCCCTCGCAAGCTAAAAACGTAAACAAACCAACCAGGTCGACTACACCAGTCGACCTCTTTTACATGAAGGAGAGAACCACACATGAAATCAGCCCAGTCATACTGGACCGTCAGTGGCTATGCGGAAACAGAACTCATCATTCAAAAATCTCGTTTTATTGGGTATGCCACTCGAGTGGAAACAGAAGGAGAAGCGCAACTGTTTATTGAAAAGATCAGAAAGAACCATTGGAGTGCTTCCCATAATTGCTTCGCCTACTACCTAACGAAAGAGGGCGGCGGACCTGAAGCGCAAAAAGCTTCTGACGATGGTGAGCCAGCAGGAACAGCAGGAAAACCTATCTTAGAAACCATCCATGCCCATCACCTCTGGGATACCGTCATTGTCGTCACGCGCTACTTCGGAGGCGTCAAGTTGGGCTCTGGTGGATTGGTACGAGCATACGGTCAAACCGCATCAGCAGTAATACAGACAGCTGGTATTAGCCACTTCACACTTCAGCAATGTCTTACTATTACTGTTTCCTACGAACAGATGGGAAAAATAGAATATGACTTACACCGATCCCCTTTTGAAGTTTCTGCTCCTGCCTTTGCGGCAGCGGTTACATGGAATGTCTGGATTCCCTGTGGGAAGGAAAGACCGTTACTTGACCAACTCTCACAACATACCAACGGACAGGCTCACATTACCTGGGGTGAAATTAAATATCGTCCATCTCACTCCCCATCTACTGACTAATCCTCTCTTCTAGGATTCTATCGAGATAAAAAAGGGTATAATTCATCATATCCCATTTATTCGCCAACCATTGTTAGAGGAGGGATCTAAATGCCGGACTCAAGGGATCACAGCCGTGGAAATCGTATAAAAAAAGAGAAGCGTAAGCGAATAATCCTCCTCGCTTCTTCTCTTTTTCTGCTAGCAGTCATTGCGTTTGCTCTCTACTCCCTCTATGTATTATTTGATGCTGTAAATGAAGCCCATGAACCTTTATGGGAAAAGTCAGATCTCCGAGAAGAGAAAGCAACATTAGATGAGCCCTTCACCGTTTTACTCCTTGGTAAAGATGCAGAAGCAGGACTGGCTGATGTGATCCTCGTCGCCTCGATCGACCCACAGGGGCAAAGTATGAAAATGTTAAGCATTCCTCGCGATACGGTCGTCGATATCGCAAATACAGATGGCCATCGCGACAAAATCAATTCCTCTGTCACGTATGGCGTTGAGGATCTCTCCGACGACAATGCCCGCACCAAGAATGCAGTTGAAACCGTACAACAATACCTGAATATCCCTATTGATTACTATGCCACTGTTAATTTCCAGGGTTTTGTCGACACCATTGATGCTATTGATGGTATTGAAGTAAACCCATTACTTAGTTTCAGCATTACTCAATTTGGAAAAACCCACACTTTTACTGCTGGACAACCTGTTCATCTCAACGGAGAAGAAGCACTCGCCTATGTGCGTATGCGCAAAGAGGACCCAGACCAAGATGCTGGTCGTAACAAACGTCAGCAACAAGTGATTGATGTCATGGTGAGCAAGATGTCACAGTTTAATCAACTATCAAAAATAGATAATATGTTGAGTGCAGTGGGTGACAATGTACGGATGCAGTTTTCTGCAAGTGAACTCCTTGAAATCCAAGGAGTCTATCAAGATATTCCCGATAACAAAAAGGAGACTTTGCAATTGCAAGGGAGTAATCAGACCCTTCAGCTTCCAGGCAAAGCACGTCCTTATGATTACTTTGTCGTGGCCTTAGAAGAGCGTCAACGTGTAAGCAACCTCCTCCGTTCCCATCTCCAGCTCCCTGCCCAATCTGTCGAGGGAACAGCGACCGGAGAAGTTGAAAGGGAGGAAGTTGCTGTTGACGATTAATCTTTTAGCACATCTAGTTTCACTTGATCCCGTGGAACTTCACATTGAAAGAGGAGCTTCTTCCTTGGGCTCTTCTTTTTTCGTACATCTTCCACTCCATATGCGGACCACGTTGCCTTCCGATGGCTCAGCTCCAAGATGGCATATCCATGTGTCGTACTATCAAACCATTTGATCCATGGATTAGCTGCATATATTGCTCCTGCCAATATTCTTTTGACGATAAAACGAATAATTTTCTCTAAAAACTCCTCTCCAAAAATTTGTTCCCGCCCTTCTTTCATCGCTCGTTTGCGTTGATCTTCAATCTCATCTTCAATCTCTTTTCTCATCTCCGGTTGTACTAAAATCTCTTCAACCACTGTCAGAGGAAGAGGACTAGAGGCTGGTGAATACTTCTTACTCCCCTTCTTTCCTCTTAGTAATTCAAAGAGCCTCTTCCAATTGGGAAGAATCAACGTCACGATATCCGCTAAATGATAGGAGGTGATAGAGCCTACCATAAACTCAACCCCGACGGCATCTCGATCGTGATCATGCTTATAATCTTCCTTGATCAATCCCGCTTCATAAGTATGCAGATCTCCCGTGATCGTAATCCAGTTTTTCACACCCGCTCGCTTGATCTCAGAAGTGATATACTCTCGTTCACTACTATAACCATCCCAAGCATCCAGATTGAGATAGCGTCCTAACAGCTTAAGTGGAGTAAACTGAACTTCGTTCGCCCATACCTTCCACACCCTCTTTGAAGTTATCATCTGTTGTAAAAACCAATCTCGCTGTCCACTGTGAGGATGCCCTAACATACTTTGATCCTCTGCAAAAATTTGTTCACATCCACGTGTAAAGTGGATATCTAACACATCATTCCCACAAGGTAGAGCACTGCGAAAGAGACGCTGATCCGTTAAGATCAACTCAAGAAGATCCCCTACTTTAAATGAACGATAGATACGAAAATCCGAAAAGTTACGCTCCATCTCAAAAGTAACACGAGCAGGCATATATTCAAACCAAGCCTGGTTTGCACAACGGCGCCGCGTTGGATTTGAAGAAGACTCATCATCAGGGGCAACTGCTGGAAAATAAGAGTTATTAGCAAACTCATGATCATCCCAGATTGCTATCATCGCATGTTGCTCATGCAAACGCTGGAGATCATTATCTGCACGCATTGTGCGATAAACTGTACGATAGTCCTCCAAGGAGTAGGCTTTTACCTCTCCACTAGGCAACTGGATTTGTCGATCTGGAAGTGGGTTTTGATATGACGGATCACTTACTGATTCATAAATATAATCACCTAGATGCACGACAAAATCCAATTCTTCCTCCGCTAGCATTCGATATGGGTAATAATACCCACTGGTATAATCCTGACAACTCACATACGCAAATTTAGTGGAAGAAAGTGAAGCACCCTCTGGCGGTAGTGTTTTAAAACGTCCAGTCTGACTTACATGACCAGACTTTGTGATAAACCGATAATAATACGTTTGGTTGGGATCGAGGTGACCATCCACATCTACTTTCACCACTTGGTCAAAATCGCCCCAAATGGGAGTAAAGCACTGAAACTCCACCTGTGAAAACGATGGTTGTGTCGATACTTCAAGTTGCACGAACTGCCCATCCATAATCGCATTTCTGATTGTCTCCGTCGGTGGAGAAGATGAATGATCTAACCACTGTACCCACTGCGCATCGTACGATCGCTCCCTCACTCCACCAGCGATAGCAGGATCTACTCTCGTCCACAGTACGGCACCGCTCGATGTAGGATCACCTGATGCAACCGATTGTTCAAACCCTACGCCTTCAATAAAACGTGCTTGAAACTGCGGAAGATCATACCTTTTTACTCCCCCTTGACCCGTCTGAGCAAATACTTGTGTCAACAGCCCGCCACCCATACTTTGTGCCACAACAATTGCCGAGCCGGTTAATAAAGATTTAAGAAAGACTCTCCTACCACGGTTAACACTCTCTTGACGATTCATCTAATCCCCCCTTAAGTTACTAGCATAGATTAGCAGAATAGTGTAAATTCTAATGCGTATATACGCAAATTTTTTATAAGCTCTCCTTAAAGGTACGAGAAACTTCTCCCCATTTCCTCTCCGTTCCTCATATTTAAAAGTGAATTTTTTATAAAATTAGAAAACATATTTGTCTCTTTGCAAAAAAAAAGACCCCGCGGAGGGGTCCTTTACTTGTTCATCAATCTTTTAGCACATGTATTTCCGCTTGGTCACGCGGTACTTCACACTGGAATAATAACTTTTTCTCATTGCCACTGCGCTTGCGAATATTTTTCACATGGTAGGCAGACCAAATCGTTTTGTTTTTGCTTACTTCCATAATACAATAACCGTGCGTTGTGCTATCGAAAAACTTGAGCCATGGATTCTCATCATAAATTTTGTCAGAGATCACTTCTCTCATCAGCCATTCCGTGGTAAGGAAATCTGTCCCAAAAATCTTTTGCGGACCTTGCTTCTCTCTTTTTGCTTTTTCGATTTCAACCTTCCGCTTCACTTCTGGATCCGCTAAGATTTTATCCATAATCTCTTTCGGGATGGGACTGGAGACAGGCTCTTTCATTTCCTTCCTGTTCCTACCTTCTTTAGATGAAACACCAAAAAATGTACCCGCTAAATTATTATCAATCGTGTCTTGAATCGTTGCAGAAGAGATGGAACCTACCATAAACTCCACTCCTACCGCTTCTTTATCCTTGTCCTTCTTATAATTCTCTTTAATTAAACCAACTTCGTACGTATGCAAATCACCTGTAATGGTGAGCCAGTTCTTAACCCCCGCGCGCTTAATTTCACTTGTAATATACTCTCGTTCTGCATTAAACCCATCCCAGGCATCCAAATTCAATTCCTTGCCCAAAATTTTAAGTGGAGTAAATTGCACAGCATTGGCCCATATTTTCCAAGTATTATTTGATGATGTCATTTTGTCGATAAACCAATCGCGTTGGCTCCCATCACCCTTACCGAGCATCGTACGATTTTCTTTATCTTTCTCTTTACAATTACCCAAAAAACGCTCTAAGTAGCTATCTCCACACGGTGGAGCACTACGGAACAGGCGCTGATCTGTTACTACAATATCTGCCAGATTACCTACACTGAGCGAACGATATATTTTAAAGGACGAATAGTCTTGATCCGCTTGAAAAGTTACACGAGCAGGCATATACTCAAACCACACCTGGTTAGCAATTATTCGCCTTTTCGCATTAGGTTTTCCACTCTCATCAGGAGCGATATCACCGTAACCATTATTAGAAAACTCATGATCATCCCATGTAGCGATCATTGCGTGATTTTCATGAAGGAGCTGTAAGTCGGCATCCGCTTTCACCGTGCGGTACAATGTACGATAATCTTCAATAGTAATGGCGGCTTTCCCTCCGCTCGGTAACTTGATGCGACGATCATCCATCGGATTATTATCTTGATACCCTACGTTCTCATAAATATAATCACCTAAATGAATAACAAAATCCAACTCTTCACTCGCTACATGTTGCATTGCATGGTAATATCCGTTAGTGTAGTCCTGACAACTCACATACGCAAATTTTAAAGAGGAAACCTCCGCTCCCTGCGTGGGTAAGGTTTTAAATTTACCCGTTTTACTTACATAACCGTTATGAGTTATAAAACGGTAAAAATATGTTTTGTTTGCGTCCAGGTGACCGTCTACGTCCACCTTAGCAATATTATCAAACATACTCCACAATGGGGTAAAGCAGCGCATTGTATTAGCTGTAAAATCATTTCCTTCTGAAATTTCCACCATAAGGAACTTTCCTGCTTCAATTGCTTGACGCACTTGCGCATTAGGTTTGGTTGAACCCTGATCTAACCATTGTACGAGCTTAGAATCAAAATGCTCCTCTTCAATCCCAGTTGCAATACTGGGATCGACACGTGCCCACAGGACAGCTCCTGACGGTGTCGGATCTCCCGCAGCAATCGATTGCGGAAATCCGATCCCCACCTCTTCTTTCGCCTCAAAAAGAGGCAAACCGTATGTTTTTACCCCTTTTTCGCTTTGCGCCAACACTTTCGAAAAAAATCCACCACTTAATGTTTCTGCCATCACGAGGGCAGAACCTGTAATCAACGATTTAACAAAAATCCTTCTTCCTTTATCCATCCCATCCATACTAATCTATAACACTCCCCTTTTTCTTCTTTTACACTACATTCATCACTTTTTCTTTATATAGCGATTAAAACGGCATCACCTCCCTAAAACAGCGAATATTAATACCCTTCATTTTTCTTATATCCCTCGATGAATGGCGAAATCCACATGTGAACCTAGAAAAAGCAAAAGGAGCCTATACCTTCCTACCAGGCTCCTTTAATCAGATTAGATGTACCTGAACAGGGACACGTTGACGAACGTTACTCCTACATTACATTTCGTTTACATTTGGCGTTTTGCGCACAATTTACTGAGCGATTGGCGTATAATAAGTATCATCAAGGAAGTACATGGAGGTGCCCGATATGCAAACCCTTTTGGTTGGAAAAGCGTTTTGGTTTGGCATCATGAATGCAGCGTTGATGAGCATCCCATTCTGGGTTCTCTTTTACTGGTCCCTCCGTTGGGCTTTTTAATCTCTGTGTGCTTCGCCCGTACGGATCAAGCTCAAAACCAACCATATGTGGTCATAGCAAAATAGGTTGCCGGGGCAACCTATTGTTTGTCTGTTCTTATCGTGCACCAGTTCCCGACAAAACCACCCAGACAGTACGATATAAAATCACTATATCTAGACCGATCGATCGACGCTGGACATAATACATGTCTAACTCAAACTTTTCTTTCGGCGTAATATCATATCCACCATTTACTTGTGCCCACCCGGTCAATCCTGGCTTAACTAACAAGCGTTTACGAAAATCAGGAATTTCTTCCGAAAATCGTTCAATAAAGACATCCCGCTCTGGACGTGGTCCGATCAAGCTCATCTCTCCACGCAAAATGTTGAGTAGCTGCGGAACTTCATCGATACGAGTCTTACGTATAAAACGACCTATACGTGTAACTCGAGGATCATTTTTAGCTGCCCATTGTGGTCCGTTTTTCTCCGCATCTGTACGCATCGACCGAAACTTCACAATCGAGAATGGCTTTCCGTCTAAACCTACTCGTTCTTGTTTATATAATACCGGGCCTCTTGATTCCAACTTAATCAAAAGCGCCGTGATAAGCAAAACAGGAAGTGTGAGAATAAGGAAGGAAATAGAAAAGACTAGTTCCAAACTCCGTTTCCACACATCATATACCCACTGTTGCCACAGGTATGTCTCTTGTTTTAATACCTTGGAACGCATCAATTCAACCCACCCCTACCAATTCACTCCGTACGTTTTTTCGCTAACCAACTTCTAACTAGTATACTGTACTCACATCTATTTGACAACCACTTATCCTTGATATTCCTGTTGTTTCTGGCGATAATAAGCAAACGCTCGTTCCAATCCTTGGCGTAAATTAATGTTGGCAGACCAGTTTAATACCTGCTCTGCACGATCGACCGCAAAATAACTATGACGAATATCACCTACACGTGCAGATACGTGTTTAATCTCCATCTCCATCGCTGTTACTTCACTTATTTCCTTCACTAATTGATTAAGTGAAGTTTGAACTCCAGTCCCAATGTTTAAGATATGTTGATCGCCATATTCTAATGCAAGTATATTGGCTGCTGCAACATCTTCCACATATATATAATCTCTGGTCTGTTCACCATCCCCTTCAATCCGCAGTGTTTCGCCATGCAACAATTTATCCATAAAAATAGGGATCACCGCTCCCTCACCTTTCAGATCTTGACGCGCTCCAAACACGTTGGCATACCGCAATGAAGTCCAAGCTAACCCATACAGTTCTCCAAACACCTGCAAATAATCTTCGGCTGTTCGTTTAGAAATGCCATAGGGAGAAAGTGGGGAAACCGGATGATCCTCATCAATAGGGAGATATGCTGGGTTGCCGTATAGAGCAGCCGAAGAAGCATATACTATCTTCCTTACATCTGCCTGCCGGCAAGCCTCTAACAAATGTATCGTCCCCATAATATTTACCTTGGCATCATAAGAAGTATCTGCTATAGAATCGGGAACATTATTTTGTGCCGCCTGATGGATAACAGCATCTACTTTTTCTCTATTTAACACGTCCACCAAGCGCGGATCGCCAATATCCATATTATAAAAAGCACTCTCTGCTCGCACACGTCGCTCATCACCGGTAATCAGGTTATCAATTACGACTACCTGATCACCCCGGGTCAATAATTGATCTACAATATGAGAACCGATAAATCCAGCCCCACCTGTAACCAAAACCTTCATTCTCCTTCTCCTCTCCTCCTGTACGCTCTAAACCTTAATTAAGTTGTACACCTACTACCTATTTTTTTCAATTAACGCGACATCATCCGTAATGGTTTCATTATGATCTTCTTCCTACAGTTGCTTCAAGGCATACTTTACCATACATTTGTGATTAAAGTCATACTTAATTACAGGAAAGATGCTCCCCTTACAAGGAACCACTCATCTAGCTACTTCCTCTTGTTCGAGCGTATAACAAGACGCTTTAAATCTAGTAACAAACGCTCAGCTAACTTACGACGATCGCCCTGGTTATTAATATAGGCTTTCCCATTCTCTTTCATCTGTTGTAACCGTGCAGGTGAGTATTTCTTAACCTGCTGTATCGTTTCTGCTAACGCTTCTGCATCTTCTGCACCCGCAAATACACCAAGATCGTAAGTGCGTAAGATGCTCTCCACTTCTCCTCCGACGGTCGTAACAATAGGATGACCTACATATATATAGTCAAACAACTTATTGGGACGTGCACCCCGAAACGTCTCATTATTAGCTAAGGAGATTATTCCACAGTCGGCTGCGTATAAATAACGGTACACCTCTTTTTTGGGAACCGGATCGAGAAACAATACGTTTTTTAATCCTTTCTCCTCCTTTAATTGTTGCAATTGTTTTTTTTCGGAACCATCTCCGATGAGAACAATTTTAAACCCTTCTGGAATATATGCACCCGCTTTCACTACATGGTGTAATGCATTGGCAGGTCCATGAGCTCCGGCATAAATAGCGATAAACTCTGCCTCTTCTGCACCCATACGCTTGCGATATGACTCTCTATGCATCTGCACCGAGTGCAGATCCCCCTGAACAATCCCGTTGGGAATTAAGACGATTTGATCGATACACACACCTTTATGCGCAATGTATTGGCGTTGGTGCTCCGTCAATACCACGATCTGGTCAGCTTGAAAGTATAGGAAGTGCTCTATTCTCTCCAAAAGATGGACAAGCAGGGTTTTACGCTTTAAACCCCTCATCTTAATAAGTGAATCTGGCCACAAATCCCGCACCTCTAATACAAAGGGACAATTTTTTAAACGTGCCAACGCCCAACCTGTAAGCGCCGTAAATAGATGAGGAGAAGAAGCAAGTATTACATCGGGACGCCGTTGCCACATTCCTACTAATCCAAACAGAAGGGCAAAACTAAGCATATTTAACATACGAAAAAGATTATTTCCCCGATAGGGCAAGCTCCATAACCAACGCATATGCAGGCGAGGAAGATTCTCTGTTTGCGCTTGTTGTGCTGGCGTTACATACTGATGGCTACTATGTAGAAATTGCGAGAGCCACAGCGTTACCTCCACCTCATCGTCTTGTTCCACCCATGCTTGTGCCAACTCATAATGCCTTGTAATTCCTCCGATGTGTGGTGGTACCGCATAATGGTTCGCAACCCAAATGCGCATCTAATTCACGTCCCTTTTTGAAATAAGTGAGGAATATAGGGTGATCAACTTATTTGCTTCCTGCTTCCAATTAAACTCTCTTTGATACGCTCTCTTTCCATTTTCACCCATGCGATTGCGCAAGCCTTTATCCTGCAGCAATTTTAGTACTTCTTCTGCCATCTCCTCTGGATTAAGGGGATCAACGACTACTCCACATTGATTTCCCACTACGATGTCACGCCACAGCGGAAAATCAGTTGCCACCACAGGGATGCCAGCTGCCATATATTCAAATAGTTTAATGGGTAATGATTCACGGTAATTTTCAAGCGGATGCAGACAAACCATTCCTACTGCCCCTGATGCAAGCCAATTCTGTACTTCATCAAAGGGAATGCGTCCATGTAGGTAAATCCCCTGTTGCCGTAACTTCTCTATTTCCTCCACACTCACCTCAATATGCTGTAAAGGGCCAATCAGGTGTAAGGTAGGTGCTAGGTCGGCCGGCAGTCGTTCCATCATGGCGATCATTTCCCTATACCCACGCAGATAGGAGATTCCACCCACATAGAGAAGGGCGTTCTCTCCACTCATCTCCAACATCGGTTTCCCTTTAAATGGTAGTGGATAGTTTTTGATTACTGTCACTTGGGAGACACCTTCCATCTGAAAAGATGCTGCGATCGAGTTAGTAGCAGTAACAACGGCCGACATGTGACGCGCTAATCGTTTCTCCACTCTTTTTACCCATGTAGAAACCCATGGACGAAGCCATAAAGGAATCCAAGGTTTGGTATGTATTTGCTTAGGCAAATCTTCATGAGCGTCATATATTACAGGCCTGCCGCTCTTTTGCCCCAATTTCCATCCCCAATAAAGTAATTCTGGATCATGAAAGTGAAATAAGTCTGCCTTACTAGATAAACCCCTTCGATACAATTGCCATCCCTGCCATAACCGATGACAGCGGTTACGAGCTGGCTTCATTCCTTTGACATATACACCTTGAATAAACTGTTCGTCAAAATCTGCCGGTGCGTGTATTTCCACACAATATCCAGCCTGAACTAATGAGAGCGCTTGTTTATGAAAGATACGCACATCGTCATATCGATGTACAGAGCTAAAGATAAATACTTTTCCCTTATCTCTCACTTAGATTTCCCCCCTTCCTCACTCTGATCCAACTATGACATCTTTATCACCCCGTCGGTACAGCAGCAACATTGCCAACCCCAGCCCAATTACAGTCCACATAGGAGTAAAGTGAATCACTGTGCTGGGAGCCATTCCCCCAAGGAGAAATCCAGTTAACGAGAGCGCCGATGAGAGCAGACCCCAGCGTAACCACGATGAAGTTTGTGCACGCTTGCCCGCTCTTCGATAAAGAGAGAGGAGAAAGTGAAAATAAAATAGCAAATAGAGCAGAAAAATAAAAACACCAAAGTTTACGAGGATCTCCATCCACCAATTGTGCATGTTAGACTTCTCGTTAACATTGTTCATCTTGCTCATATATGGTTCTACATTACCTGCCCCGACCCCAACACCTGCGCTTTCTTTTAAGAAGAAGACTCCGTTGAGAATCAACATTTTCCTCGTTTCAACACTGCGATCGCCACCACCAGCAATCATCTCTTCTGCCTGTGCGGGCATCTCCCACGCTTGCGGTTTTAGATCCTCATATAAGCCAAATGTTGTTCCGATCTTGGTTTTAACAAAGTCGGGCAATAACAAATGACATGACAAACCCGTCACGATCAGCACTGAAGCTGCTATTACTCCCGCATTTCGCCACATTTTCCAATCACCCAACACACTCTTTTTTACTGTAAAGGGTAAGCTTATCAGCCATACTGCTACCACCAATGGAAAGACGATCAAATTGTTGATACGAGATCCCGTCCCGATCAAACAGTACAGGCTGAGCACAAGTAATAGATATGCCCACGCTTTCCCACGCCAACCTAAGGGAAGCAGATAAAAACTGGTTAAGATAAAAGGGATCAAAAGAGTAATAAACGTTGCTAGATCGTTCTGATTGGTGAATACAGAAGTGATAAAAGGAATGCCCTCTATCTTCCAGTAACGCGAAGTAGGAAGGTGAAAATAAGTAATCGATTCAATAAATGCGAAGCTTAAAATGACCGTAACCGTCATCGCTATCACCCGGACCATTGCTCGCACACTCTTCTCAGAGCGTAACAACAAGGGAAACAACCATGCGTACCCCATCATCATGCTTAAATACAGCACGTAACGCACTCCTGCAACGATATCTCTACTCCATAACAATGAAAGAACTGCATACCCAAGCCACACAAGAAAAATGAATCCGTAAGAGGAAAGAAGAGACAAGTTGGAATTTATATTCCTCTGCCACCCTTCCCATACCAAGAGCAGGATCAAACCGAATAGGGAGAGACGAAACAAGGTGATCACCATCGTTTGTTCACCTGATAGCGGAATCTCAATCCCGATAACTGGCCCCAATAATGCCGCTATCACCACACATATAAACAAATACTCCCCATAGGGATTTCGCAGGCCTGTTCCCAATCGTGTCTTCATCTTTGCTATCCCCCTTTATCTCATCCACGTCTGCACTACTTTACGCATCTGAGCGAGGGAATGGAGGCGAAAAAGCCTTGTCACAAATATCGAACTGATATAAAGGAGTACCACAAAACCATAGTAAAGCCACGCATCACGCCACCCTTCAACCTGAATCCACGTTACAAAAGAGAGTAATCCAACATATATCATTAAAAAGGAAAGCATCGACGCTATCCGGAAATCTATCGGATATATCTTTTGCGCACGGGCATACACCCATACCATGATGAGAAAATAAGTGACAACCGTCATCACACCTACCGCCCAAAATCCCCAGAAAGGTATGAGAAACAAGTTCCCTCCCAGGTATAATAATGATGCACACAAAAATATCGGTGTGAGCACTCGTGTTCTCTTCCGGATAAAGAGTCCGATTCCAATAATAGCGTGAAACGTATTTAAGACGGTTCCTAATGAGAGCATCCAGACGATCGGATACCCTTCGACAAAAGCAGGGTCTCCTGTAAGTGCCTGCATTATAGGCCGAATCACGAAAGAGAGGAATAAGATTCCACAGGTAGTGATCAGCAAATATAGACGTGCCACTGAACTGTACAGACGAGGAGCATGTTCCTCATCTTTAAGCGACATAGAAAAGGGTCGCCACGCCAGTTGAAACGCACCCGTCACCAAAGCGACCACGCTAGCAAAACGAACCGCCGTTCCTAATATACCCGCCTCACCTACCGTCCCCATCACTGTAAGAAGCGGCCGTGAAAGAGAGTTGAGGACCCAGAAAGACATGAGGGTAGGCAACAATGGCAGGCCATAGAACAAAAGGTCTTTACAATATCTCCATTGTAATCGCCAGGTAAGTTCACTGCGAAATAGAATGAGCAGTACGACAACAATCACTAGTTGCCACAACCATTGTCCTAAAAAAATTCCTTCCACTCCGCGCTTGTCCACAACCAGAAAATAAATACTAGCAAGTGAAGATCCGATCACATACATCATGGTCATGCTATTAAATACCCATACACGGCGGCTATAACGAGCATAGGCGAGCAGATGTTGAATAACGACCGTAGTCAAATTTACGCCCATCGCATACAGGAGAATTTGAGGATAGGTAGCTTGCCCCTCGTACAAAAAGGAAAGCCACCATCTCCCTCCGATGCCCACGATCAAGAAGTAACATATAGAGAGGACGATACCGAGCACAATCGCTGTCGACAAGTATCGTCGCCGCTCATTTAACGTTGCCGCATCATGATAGTAAAAGGCCATTGCCACATCCGTACCCATCATACTTAGATAGGTAACAATAAGTAACACTGAAGTGGTGATATCCCAGTATCCGTACTGTTGTACAGAAAGATAGGTTGTATACACCGGGACTAGTAAAAACGCCACCAACTTATTTCCCATCAATGCCAGTGAAAATGCAGCTGAATCAGAGAATAGCTGTTTAAGGTTAGTTTTCATTCCATAACACCTATACAAACCTTTCCTTCATGTTTCCATCATCTCATTTGCCAAGCGCCCTACTAGTACTCTCACTTTGAATCTTTTCTGCAGCTGGAACTGCCCGTACGGGTTTAGCTGGAACCCCCATATACACCATTCCAGACTCCGTATCGCGAGTGACAACTGCTCCTGCGGCAATAAAGCTCTCCTCAGCCACAGTTACTCCTGGTAACAGTGTCACCCCTCCTCCCACCCGTGCTCCTCTTTTGATATGTGGCCCTTTCACAAATTGAAAGCGTTCCTCTGTTCTACCCATATAATCATCATTGGTTGTAATCACACAGGGAGCGATAAACACATAATCTTCTACACTTGTGTACGCTGTAATATATGCATTGCTCTGGATTTTACTATGTGCTCCGATCGATACGTCATTCTCCAATGTCACGCCTCTTCCCACCGTTACCCGCTCTCCTACCTCACACCGCTCACGAATCGTAGCTAAATCCCCCACCATTACATCTTGTGCCAACAAGCTGCCACGGTACAGAACTGAACCACTTCCGATGATTACTCCATTTCCAATCTTCAACGTAGGTAGATCTGCATCCTGACGAGCTGTACTCGTCTTACTCGGTCTAGGATAACGACCAAGCACAGTATGATCAGCGATCGTTACCCCTTCTCCTATCTTAGTACCGGCCAAAATGACTACATGATGACCAATCGAAGTGTGAGCACCAATCACCACCCCTTCTTCGATCACTACATGCTCTCCATATGAAACCTCTTCACCCATATGAACGGATGAGTGAATCATTTCCATTCTCCCCTTCCTCATCCCATTCTCCCCATTACAGCTTTTCATAATCGGCGTATATTGTCGGAACATCTTTTAACGCATTACGCGTATCAAAAATTACACGCGCATACGTAGCGATCGCTTCCTTATCGAATTGGGTATGATCGGTTGTGATAAGCACCAAGTCCGCTTTTTGGATCATCTCTTGGCTCCATGGTAGAGTGGCGTACTTCTTACCTTTATATGAAAAGGTATCAATATGAGGGTCGTGTATCTGTAGATCAGCTCCATATGATTCCAATTCATGTATAATCTCCAAAACGGGGGATTCTCGATAGTCGTCAATATCTTTCTTATATGCTACCCCTAAAATGCAAATACGGGCCTGATTAACTGCCTTGCCGTAGCGATTTAAGATTTTCATCAAGCGCTCTATCACAAACTGCGGCATATAGTGATTAATTTCACCTGCTAATTCAATCAGACGTGTATGATAGTTATACTCCCTCGCTTTCCAGGTCAGATAGAATGGATCAATGGGAATGCAATGCCCCCCTAGACCTGGACCAGGATAAAAAGCCATAAACCCATATGGTTTGGTTTTTGCTGCTTCAATCACTTCCCATACGTCAATCCCCATCTTATAACAGAGGATAGCCATTTCATTGGCTAACGCGATGTTAATATTACGAAACGTGTTTTCTAATATTTTTTCCATTTCGGCAACGGAAGGGGTGGAAACCTCAAACACCTCTCCATCTAATACATGACGATACATTTGTGCCGCAATCTTCGTACATTCTGGCGTTACTCCCCCTACTACCTTCGGAGTGTTTTTCGTCCTAAATACCTTATTACCCGGATCAACTCGCTCGGGAGAAAAAGCGAGAAAGACATCCTTGCCGATGATTAGCCCTGACTGTTCGATAATGGGACGCACTACTTCCTCCGTTGTGCCCGGATAGGTGGTGCTCTCCAAGACCACTAACATACCCGCATGCAGATATTTAGTAATCTCCGTAGTAGATGCCTCCACGTAGGAGGTATCCGGCTGTTGATAATTATCCAGAGGAGTGGGGACACAAATCATGACGGCATCCACTCTTGATATCTCGGCATAATCCACAGTCGCGCGAAAGCGGCCGCTTTCTACCATCGAGACTAGATCGTTATCCACGACATCACCGATATAATTGATGCCCTCATTTACCATATCAACGCGCCCGGGCTGAATATCGAACCCGATCACTTCATAACCAGCTTTTGCTTTTTCAACAGCGAGCGGCAAACCGACATAACCCAATCCAACCACACCGATAACCGCACAACGATCATTAATTTTTGCGAGTAGCTGTGAATCACTTGCAACCGATTCCATCATTTATCCACCCTTTACATGATGTCGTGTAGAGATTTCAATCGACGAAGCAGTGAAAAACAGCCTAATCTTAGCAGCAACCCGCTCTACTTCTTCGCTTTTCAGTTCTGGGTATAAGGGAAGAGCCAGTGTTTCCTCTGCCAGTCGTTCAGCCTGAGGAAAACTCCCCTCTGTATATTCCAATGAACGATAAACCTCTTGCAGATGAAGGGGAACGGGGTAGTAAATCCCTGTCGCAATTCCCTCTCGTTTAAGAAAATTCCGTAAAGAATCGCGTTGTTCACAAGCAATTACATAGAGATGATGAGCAGATATTCTCTCTGAAGCCACATGAGGTGTTTTAAGAGGCAAATCTGCCAGCAATGAGTTATACAACTGCACTCGTTCACGCCGTTGCTTATTCCAACGATCAAGGTGGGGCAATTTCACTCGTAACATAGCTGCCTGTATGGGATCTAGCCGACTGTTATGCCCGATAAGTTGATGATGGTATTTGTACTTACTCCCATGCGCACGCAGAAGACGAATCGTCTGCGCTAGCTCCTCATTATCGGTTACTACCATTCCTGCATCACCGTATCCGCCCAAATTTTTAGTCGGGAAAAAAGAGAAGCAGGCTACATCCCCTAATGATCCTACTTTTTGCCCTTGGTAATGAGCACCGATCGCTTGTGCCGCATCCTCTATCACATGCAGGTCATATTCTGTTGCCACCTGCCGTATCTGCTCCATCGCTGCTGGCTGTCCAAACAGATGGACAGCTAAGATCGCTTTCGTACGTGGCGTGATTTGCGCGCGTAGCTGTGTTACATCCATATTATAGGTTAGGGGCTCAATATCAACAAAGACAGGTGTCGCCCCCACCAGTGAAATCACTTCCGCGGTGGCAAAAAAGGTGAATGGCGTCGTAATAACTTCATCTCCAGCACCAATCCCAAGTGCCTCTAACGACAGCAACAGCGCATCTGTACCATTGGCAACTCCAATCCCATGCTCCACTCCTATATAGCTTGCCACCTCTTTTTCAAATTGCGTTACTTCTGGCCCCATAATATATTGTCCACTTTCCAACACACGTTCAATCGCTGCCTGAATATCTCCCTTCAATCCTTTGTACTGAGCATGCAAGTCCATTAATGGAATCTCATTCATAAGTGCACCTCTTTCCCTGGTTTAGAAAGACGTATCGTTTGTTTTTGTGCATGTGATTGGTAACATGCGACAATGAGCTGAAGCGCTTTACGACCTTCTTCCCCAGAAATCAGAGGTGAACGATGATCACGAATTGCGGCTGTCATGTCTTCAATGATATGCAAATGACCCGGTTTACCGTAAGGATCCACTTGGACCTGATCTAAAAGAGATTGTTGCTCAGACTCTGGAATATTACAAAACTGCCATGTGTGTAAGTAATGGGCTGTCGGTCCTCCTACTTGTGCTGTCCCATCTGAACCGAAAAGATGAATCGATTCTTCTAAATTGCGTGGATAAACAGTGACTGCTGCTTCAACAATTCCCAGTACCCCGTTTTGAAAACGTAAAATGGATACTGCTGTATCTTCCGCCTCTATATCACGCACTTGCGTGGCTTGAAACGAACTTACTTCTTCCACATCCCCCACCAACCATAAAAGCAAATCTATGTTATGAATAGCTTGATTCATCAACACTCCACCATCAAGCTCTTTTGTTCCTCGCCACTGCGCCTGGTCATAATAATCTTGATTCCGGTTCCAGCGTAAAGTGGCGTTCACATGACTGAGTGAACCAAATCCCCCTCGCTCTATCATCTGTTTGAGCACCACCATCGCAGGACGAAACCGATGGGGATGAACCACCGCCAGTTTCACTTCTTTTTGCTTGCATATGGAAATCATTCGATCTGCATCCGCCAATGTTAGTGCCATCGGCTTTTCCACAATCACATGCTTCCCTGCCTCTGCCGCTATAACCGTCTGCTCTGCGTGCAGACCACTGGGTGTACAGATATTGATTACATCAACCGGGGCTGTGCGCACCATCTCTTCAAAATCAGTGTAAAGGGCGACCCCCTCGTCTTTATACACTGCGAGTCTCTTTGGATCACGATCACAAAGAGCCGTTAAGACAGCTCCTTTCGCTTTAGTGATCGCCTGTATATGTGCGCTTGCAATATGACCACATCCCACAATGCCATATCGAATCATAACGTGTTCCCCCCAAGATTTAAGCTACGATGAGTTCGATCAAGTACCATCATCTTGCCACGATCAATATTGTGGTGCAATCGTTGTGGCAAAAAGAGAACAAGAAGATTACATGGTTTACAATAACCCCATCTATTCTTATTAAAATTAATAGTCTGATAATAATGAGCAGTGCTTATCCTGGATTTAAGTTAATTTTTCATATAGTGCTATCAATTGGCTAGCACTTTTTTCCCAGCGAAAAGATTGAGAGAAGCGATAAGCCCGCTGTGCATATGCACACTTATCCTCCCCCGACAACCGCAACATCTCTACAACCTTCCCTGCCAATGCCTGTTCATCTTGAGCAGCCACCAACATCCCTGTTTCCCCCTCGCGCACGATTTCAGGAATTCCACCCACTCGAGTGGCGACGACGGGAATAGCACAACCCATGGCTTCAAGGAGCACCCCACCCAGTCCCTCGTGCAAACTAGGCAAACATATAAGATGGCTCGCATTCATCCAAGTTGCGATCTCTTCATGTGGACGACGACCCACAAAGCTGATTGCATGCGTCATTGTCAGTGCTTCTACCTGTGCTTGGAGTCGCTTCCGTAGTGGTCCCTCTCCTACAATCCATAAAGAGGCTTGGGGACGTTCTCTATATACCTGTCGCATTGCACGAATTAAATACTCCAGTCCTTTTACTGAATAGAGATTTCCAACGAATAAGATAACCTCTTGCTCCAGAGGAAGTCCCAATCTAATTTTCATTTCCCTACCTTCACGCGGATAGAAACGCTCTGCATCAAAGCCATTATAAATAGTATGAACCATTACATCTTTATCCACACGGCGAACAGCTTCCGCTAGCCCGTCACTTACCGCAATAATCGCATCATTTGTCGCCAGAGTCTCTTCTACATGACGGGCCACACACCTATTCTTCTCAGGATATACAAGAATATCGGAACCATGAACCGTACTTACAACAGGGACTCGTAATTTTTGCCTGAGGGAGGCACCTACATGTCCATCGGGAAAGAGTGTGTGGCAGTGAATGAGGTCAATCGGATGAGTACGATGAAAAGCAGTAATCACCGCTTGCAGGGATTGCAGGTAATATTGACTGTAGAAAGAGAATCCCAGTCCCGCAGGAAACATCCTTGTTGGAACATATTGAACAAATACACCATCCATGACCGTTTTCTTCTCTTCTTGCCGATATTTTTTCCACTTCGGATAGAACGGAAAAGATGGGGTAGGAACAAAGACACTACACTTGACCCCTCTATCTTGTAATGCCCGCACTTGTTGATGCACAAATAATCCTGACATCGGGTTGGCAGGATGGGGGTACATATGTGAGATGATCGCAACATGTAACATCTTACTCATCTACGGTTACTCCCTCTTTTCTAACCTTTTGCAAGTACATGAATAATCTGATCTGCCGTCCGTCCTGCTCCGTATAATGGTGGGATTTTATCAAAATGAATGACTGAGCGCTCGTGAGCCGCTTCTACTATTTGACGTTCATCTGCACCAACAAGCCGATTCGCTCGCCACTTCACTGTTTCCACCCACTCGGTTTCATCACGCATGGTTATACAAGGGGTCTGTAATAAAAAAGCTTCCTTCTGCACTCCTCCAGAATCCGTAAGAATCTTAGCCGCCGCGGCTTCCAGTTGTAGCATATCCAAATAACCGATAGGGGCAATCATAATCACGTTGGGATTGGTAATCTGTAAGTCCCACTGCGCTAGTCTGGCCTGTGTACGTGGATGGAGGGGGAGAACCACTTTATATTCAATTTGATTCAGGGCAGATACGATGCTACGTAATCGACTTTCATGATCGGTATTTTCTGCCCGGTGAAGCGTGGCTAACAGAAATTGATCTGGGGTAAGGGCAAGTTGCTGTAAGATCGTCGACTGCCGTCGCGCTAACTGTATGTTATACTGTACCGCCTCCACCATAATATCCCCCACCATATGTACACCCTCGCTCATGCCCTCACGCAAAAGATGAGCAACCGCTGTTTCCGTCGGACAAAAGAGCCAGGTGGAAAGATGATCAGTCAACACACGATTGGTTTCTTCTGGCATCCGGCGATTAAAACTACGTAATCCAGCTTCTACATGAGCGACGGGCACATGGAGTTTGGCCGCCGCTAATCCACCCGCTAATGTAGAATTTGTGTCGCCGTATACAATAACGAGATCAGGTTTCTCCTCAAGCAAAATACGTTCAATCTTGGTCAACATCTCTCCCGTTTGTTCTCCGTGTGATTTAGAGCCAACATGAAGGTGATAATCAGGTTGCGGTATCTCCAATTCCGAAAAAAATATGTCGGAGAGGTTGTGGTCATAATGTTGTCCAGTATGAACGAGAATCTCTTCACCATGCTGACGCCACACGCGTGAGATGGGTGCCGCTTTAATAAATTGAGGTCTAGCTCCTACAATCGTTACCGCTTTCATTTAAGCCTCCCCCTCCCTCTTTATGGTTTATTCGGCTTCACCAATCGCAAACATCAATTCTCCTTCTGCCACCACTTTACCCTCTACCGTAGCAGTCCCTTTCGCTTTCCCTATATAACGTCGCATTTTTAACATTTCCACCTCTAAGCGCAAAATATCTCCTGGCTTTACCTGACCACGAATACGAACCCGATCCAAGCCTGTTAAAAAACCAATCTTTCCTCGATTTTCTTCCACTCCTAAGATCGACACCGCTCCTACTTGGGCCAATGCTTCCATGATTAACACTCCTGGCATCACGGGGTGTCCAGGAAAATGACCAGCAAAAAAAGGCTCGTTGATACTGACATTTTTCTGTCCTACCGCGCGCACTCCCCAGTCACATTCAATAATCTTATCTACCAATAAAAAGGGATAACGGTGTGGCAAAATGCGTTGTATATCAGCAATCGTCATCTCCACTCTTTTCACTCCTCTTCAGGTTCATTCTTCTCCTATAGCACCTTCATTATAGCGAAACTGTTCACTCTTTTCCATCAAGAAAGAAACCGGCTTAATCGCTTCCCAATAGAAATAAGAACACCCTCTAGATGATCTAGAGGGTGATGTATAATAGCATTTAATCCTTTTGTTTCAATGCAATTCGTTCTACAGCTTGACTTACTTGATGATGGACATCTGGGTCAAGTGGGTGTGGAACTAAATCGCCTTCTTTTGTTAAACGTGAAATCTCCTCCGCTGCCGCAACAAACATCTCATGCGAAAACCGTCGTGCCTTCGCATTCAATATTCCGCGAAAGATTCCAGGAAAGCCGAGTGCGTTATTTACAGAACGACCATCAGCAGCAAAAGCAGCTCCTGCTTCCACTGCTACTTCCGGCCGAATTTCCGGCTTAGGGTTAGACAACGCCAAAATAACTTGCCCTTTACGAATCATATCAGGTTGAATCAAACCAGGTACACCCGTTGTCGCCACCACAATATCACACTCGAGCATTAATTCCTCAAGGGTAACTAAAGGCTTCCCACCATATCCTTGCAAACGTTGACGGGCTTGTTCTTGTGGGTCTGTACCATACACTTCAGTAACTCCATAAGCCAGAAACATACGACAAATCGCCAATCCAGCTGCTCCCAGTCCTATCTGTCCTACCTTCGCTTCTTTTAAGTCGACTCCAGCAGCACGACAAGCCGACATGACTGCAGCCAACGTAACAACTGCCGTTCCATGCTGATCGTCATGCATAACAGGGATGTCTAATTCTTGCTGCAAACGCTCCTCAATTTCAAAGCAATGAGGGGAACCAATATCCTCTAATAAGATGCCCCCAAAACTGTGAGCAATATGTTTCACCGTGTTGACCACTTCATCGGGATCGCTTGTATCCAACAAGATTGGAATCCCACTTATTCCAGCAAAGCGATCAAAGAGAGCCGCTTTCCCTTCCATTACTGGCATTCCTGCAACTGGACCTATATTGCCCAATCCCAATACCGCCGTACCATCAGTAACAATGGCCACCGTATGACCAATACTGGTATAGATGCGCGCTTTACTAGGATCTTCCATTATGACACGGCACACATTGGCCACCCCTGGAGTGTACACTTTTCGTAGATCGGCAAGAGAACGGACATCCATCTTACTGGTCATATGAATCTTTCCACCCTCATGAGCGGAGAGTACATCATCAGAGACAGCTGTTAGACGGATTCCTCTACCCAATTGGCGAATATCAGCCAATATTTCCGCTAACTTCTCATCACTTTCGCATTGTACTGTGATATTGCGCAAGGTTGTGCGCGGCCCAATTCGCACAGTTGTAATCTCACCGATATCACCACCGGCTTGTCCAATAGCAGTAGCTACTCGACCCAAATTTCCGGGTAATGAGGGTGTTTCGATCATCACGGATCGAGTCAGGTTTCGTTCACTCACGTTCTGGTCCTCCTTGCGTATTAATACAGCTGTCATTATTGTTCGTGAAAGGCAAAAGCCCAATACCGAGATTGGGCAAAAAGAGTAGATATGAATTATTTGTAAACAAGATTATATAGGTGTTCCCACAATTCTACACTAAAAACTTCTTTCCACTCGCCTCCATTGGAACTATACCCTACTATCAAACCAATGGACAACGCTGTTAGGAACAATAAAGGGAGCCAAACAATCTTCCAAATCACGATACCTACTTTTTTCCCAATGTCAGCTGTCTGATTCGTCTGAGTAGAAACCTCAGCTTGGTCAGCTTCCCCCTCAACAAGCTCATTCTCTTCTTCATCGGCTTCGCTCCACTTGAGAACTCCAGCCGGTTGTATGGCTTCATGCCCTTCCTCTATGGCTTTATTTTCTGAAACAGATATGGGGTCTAGATTACCCTCTTCTATGTTTTCGCTTTTTTCTGAGTGCTGCTCATCCTCATTCAACTGATGCTTCTCTTCAACCTGGTCCTCATCGTCTGCTGGTACATCTTCTACATGTCCATCATCCCCATCCACCTCAGTAAGAGGATTGGCAGACTCCATCTCTGGTCGGGTGATTAAATCACCCTCAGATTCTGCTGACGTATCTTTTTCTCCCAAAGTGTGAGTCTCTTCCTGCTCTTTTGTAGCAGTCTGATGGTTATGGCTATCCTCTTCTCTGATTTCCTCAGCTTCCTCTACTTCTTCAATCTGTTCTTCCTCTATCTGTATCTGTTTTTTTTCTTCAATCTGTTTTTCTTCCTCTATTTGCTTTTCTTCTTCAGATATTTGCTTTTCTTCTTCAGAGGAAGTGATCGGGCCTGTTTCCTCAACGTTTGAATTTTCTTCCTCTATATCTGTATGTTCATTTCTTTCCTTATCTGACATAGCCCAAACCCTTTCTTTCCCACTCTTTTTCTCTCTGTTCCTCATCATTTATATTTATATCACATTGGTACGATATTAGTCCGGTTGTCGCATAAAAAGGCAATAAAATCACTATAACTATATCATAATTACGTAATAGATTCCATCTGCCTCCTATAAATATTAGAAAAAATAGAAATAAATTTTCCAACAAAAAGAACACCGGAGCAAAGAAAGATATCTGATAATAAAGACAAATAATGATACATCCCTATGTACGCTACGGCGCTCTTTTTGCTACATATTTAGTGTTGTCGCTTCTGTCTCTTGCTGTTGACTCATATCATCAACTTTCTCTTTTTGATTTTTGTATTTTACTTTCGTCGCTTCACCACCACGCAAATGACGAATCGATTTATGATACTCCAGGATCTTCTTCACTTCTTCCGCCAACTCAGGGTTGATTTCAGGTAAACGTTCTGTAAGATCCTTATGAACAGTACTTTTGGATACACCAAATTCTTTAGCAATATGTCGAACCGTGTTCCTTGTCTCCACAAAGTACCGTCCAATCTTAATTGTACGCTCTTTTATATAATCGTGCACTCCCTTCACCCCTCTTACGTTTGTCTGGTACATTATATGAAGGGGTTTGGGGGTTATTCTCTTTCGAACAAGCACTGACAAGCCTTTTCATCCAATTTCTTTCACGAAAATCACAATCCAATTAAATCCATGCACTCCGTTTACTAGGATAAATAAGAGAATGACCTTCCTCCTCATTCCAATAAGCTGTGATAATCCGCATGGTAGTCACACTCGTATCCACTATCTACAACCTAGCAATAAACAAAAAAATAGGATATCTTCTTTCTGTCGACGACAGATAAGAACATATCCCCTCTCAAACATTAGTCTGATTTTTTATTTTTTGGAGCTAATAAATTGATTCGGATTTAGCGGTTTCTCCTCTTTACGCACTTCGAAGTGCAAATGGTTACCCGCTTCTTTTTCAAACTTGTTAAATCCGGAAGTGGCGATCTTCTCTCCACTTTTTACGCTGTCCCCAGCTTTCACTTGCACATCCGTTAAGCTCTGATATACAGTAACCAATCCGTTTTCATGCTCGATCTCAACAACCATTCCCAGGATCGGGTTTTCTTCTGCCCGTGTCACTTTCCCACTCAAAGCGGCAACTACTTCAAATTCTTTGCCATCTTTACGAGCGTAATCCTGTCCAGAATGGGGCCAAAATGTATTAGCATATTTTACAAGGGAAGCTTCTTTTGCTTCATCTGTATCCGCCTCCTCATAGTAGCCCATCTTCATCATTTCTTGCGTGTCATCAGCTACTGGAAGACGCATACTCTCTTCTTTCTGCTCTTTCTTCTCACCCTCGTCATTATTCATTTGGATAGTTTCCAATCCCAACTCGGGTAAGCTTTGATTTTGACTACTTTGGTACCACCACATCATAGTGAAGATAAGTGCAGCAGTACCCAAATAAATAGCAGGGAAGACCCATTTCTTTCCTAGAACTCTTTTCCATTTGGCGCGTGTAGGTAATTTTTTAACGCGCTTGTCTGGATCTTGTGGTTTCATTTGGTAATCACCTCAAACTCCAGTGTGGACAGCCTGAAGTGTTTATATACCTAGGGTCTCCATATTTTTTGTATTTTCGCAACCCGTTTTCTAATCAAGTTTATTTGCTCAATTCTTATATGCAAAATTTATTTAGAAGAAAAGAGTCGATTCCTTATTTCTTACTTGCTAGTACTTGATTTACTTGCCCGATATCTATCCCACTATAATAGTGCTTCACAATCTCCTGAGCACCTTTACCCTCCTCCGCCATCAAATTGGCTCCCCACTGGCTCATCCCTACACCATGACCATACCCCTCTGTACGAAAGGTAAGCTTTCCTTGATCGTATTTCCAAGTAAAGTCTGAAGATGAGAGATTTAACGCCTCACGAACTTCACGCCCAGAAAATAGTTGTCCATCAATAATCACTTCATCCACCCGCTCCCCTTCTGTCCAACCTTTTACCTTGATCCAATTGGAGTTCCATTTATTAGGAGGCGAAACCTTTTTCCTCGTATTTTCCAATAATTTTTTAGAAAATTCATCAAGGGACAGCGTCACTTCATCTCTAAACTTTGGTGATTCCTGATCCCAACTTGAATCTACACTGCGCAAATAGGGATAGGGAGCCGTGAAGTAATCTTCCGAGTTCTCAGTACGGCCATTACTAGTGGAAAAAAAAGCAGCATAGATGGGTTGCTTCTCGTAGAGCAATACTTTGTTCTCTGTTTCTTTAACCGCTTGATTCACTTTATTGGAGTAAGAAATATACTCTGCTCCCCATTTTGCCCGCAACATTTCGTCCGACGCATAAACTTGATGACGCACAGTGTCAGAAACGTGGGCCCCTTTCGCCCCCTCACCGAAAGAAGACTCCATATCATGAAAGTTATCTTTACGTAAGCGGTCAATAATATAGGTTCTCGCTGCTAATGCTTGTGCTTTTAACGCCTCTACATGAAAATCAGCCGGCATCTCCGCTGCCACTACGCCACGCACATACGCCTCTAGCGATATTTCTTCCGTTCTTTTCTCCTTCGTCCTGTATACACGAATAATGGGTCCTTCATCGGGCAACGCTACCACCTTTTCACTCTCTACTGCTGCCACAGGCGTGAGCTCCTCATCCCCAAATCCCGTTAATAATGCCGGTATCATCACCATCACTGCAACGAGCACAACGAAAAAGGTGGCTACTACTACTCCTTTGTTCAACCCTTTTCCCCCTCTCTATCTGATAAACTCTCTTTACGTTATGTAATGAACTAATAGATTAGAACATCCTCACCATCAAAAAGAGAGTGCGCCACCTTTGCCCCACAAAAAAACTGTGAACCTAGGAAATGGTTCACAGTTTATGAAATACGAAATATCATATATTAAGCATATGAGGTCTGTACAGATAGATCTTCTTTCTCCTCTATTTTCACACGTTGTACATCAGCACCTAATGCTTGAAGCTCTTCAACAAATTTAATATAACCACGATCAATATGATGAAGTTCCGTAACTACCGTCGTACCTTCAGCTATTAAGCCTGCCAGTACCATCGCTGCACCCGCACGTAGGTCGGTCGCTTTCACTTCCGCACCCGAGAGGGAAGACTTTTCAATCAGGGCGCTACGGCCGTCCAATTTGATATTAGCACCCATGCGCTTCAGCTCTTCAACGTGCATAAAGCGGTTTTCATATACACTTTCTACCATCATACCGGTACCTTCTGCCGTCAGTTGCAGTGCCATAATTTGAGACTGCATATCGGTAGGAAATCCAGGGTGGGGCAGTGTTTTTACGTCGATGGCTTTTAATTCGCCTTCAGCCCGTACATGTACACCATTTTCACCTTCTAACACCTCGACACCCATCTCCCTGATTTTAGCAACAACTGGCTTAAGGTGGTCTGTAATGGCACCTTCAACGAATACTTCCCCCCGGGTAATTGCAGCTGCCACCATAAAGGTGCCTGCCACGATGCGGTCAGGAATAGGGCAGTACTCCGTTCCATGCAGAAAATCTACACCATCGATACGAATCGTATCCGTACCTGCCCCACGTACATTGGCTCCCATCGCATTGAGGAAATTCGCTAAGTCAACAATTTCTGGTTCACGAGCAGCATTTTCTATAATCGTGCGCCCTTCCGCCAGAGTCGCTGCCATCATAATATTTTCCGTGGCACCCACACTTACTACGTCCAAATAGACACGTGCGCCTTTTAAGCGTCCAGGGACTCGTCCTTCAATATACCCTTGACCGATCTCAAACTGGGCTCCCATTGCCTCCAGTCCCTTGAGATGCTGATCAATGGGACGACTGCCGATCGCACATCCGCCTGGCAGTGGAATACGAGCATGTTTTTTACGTGCTAATAGAGGGCCCATAACTGCAATAGAGGCGCGCATTTTGCGTACCAATTCATACGGAGCTTCTGTTACTTCGATATGTTCCGCTTTAATACTTAATCGATTCTCTTCTAATGAAGTTACTACTCCCAAGCGGGAGATAAGTTCAGTAATGGTTTTTACGTCCTCAAGCAAGGGAACTTCCTCGATGACAACTTCGCCACGACTCGATAATATCGAAGCGGCGATAATTTTGAGTACGGAGTTTTTTGCGCTGTGTACTTTCACACGGCCTTTTAATTTCCTACCGCCTCGGACGATGATTTTTTCCACATGTCTTCCCTCCACGAGACTAATATTCGATCGTTATGATAGGAGTGCCGATGGTATAGACCATTCGTTGATGATTAGGGTCGATTCGAGCCGCCGCTTGCACGTTCATCCTCCTGCCGTCAGTCAGCAGCTCTTCTTGGAAGAAGGGAGAATATGCAGAAATGCTTGTCGTCTCTTCTGTACGCATCGCTTCGATCTCCACCGCATCCAGCTGACTTAACATTTGTTCAACGACTTTATCCGTTTTTAGCTTGGATATGGCTCCTCGCCCCTGCATGGACAGATGAATACTAGGCTCAATCCCAGCTTTTCGCAAAGCACTTTCCACCTCTTGACGCATGCTTCGGATTGCGGCTGTTGTTTTCATCTCTCCCTGTGATTGGAGCGAAATATACGGTCTAACCCATTTGCCTTCTTCTTCTAAGATAAACAAATGGAACTCCAGTTCACTCTGTTCTTCACGTTTTGCACTAGAGGACCACTTGCTACCATGCCTATTTGCGTACAATTTAGGATTAGGAATATCTAAAGAATCACATATGTTTATCGCTAATTGTTCTGCGTTTTGTTTCTCGATTGGTGCTGCTAATTTACTGCCATGATGAATGACAACTTTTTCTGGTGTCACGTTCATGTCTTCAAATACATGAATGAGTGCTTCTACTTCTGATGGAGCCGCTGTGGATCCAATCAAAAATAGGCTTGTAGCCAATAAAGATATTGTACCCCATAACCAATTCTTTTTCATCCTTTACTCTCTCCTCCGCTCAAATCTTTCTTCCAGTTTGGACGGAAAGAGGAGCGGCTAAACGGGGAAAGAGAAGAGTTTCCCTACATTTCTGTTTTTCTTTAAAAAAGATATTTAATCATTCGTGACCAGCTAAGGTAGTCGATCAAAAAGGTGGCTAAACCGTGCCCCAATACTACGGACAATATGATGGTAAATAATTTGATATGCGGGCTTTCCACTTTACTAATGATGCGATCCAATCGCATATTGGATATAACCCACCAACAAAAAGCTATACTTATAAGGGATATAGTTATATTGATGAGTGCGCTTGTTCCTAAGCCGAATTCCCCACCCACTATGGTATGCACTCCTTATTATCATGGTTCAATATCACATTACGATACTCCCTATCCTAACGCAAAAATAGTACAGACGCAAAGGGTGTTTTATGAAACTTCTTTAAAAATATTTTGGGGATGGTGGAGGATGAGCACCCATTAAGGTTCTTTCTAGAATGAATTCGTTATTCCTGCCTAACCATTGTATGATTTTGATTAACTTTTTTGTTGGGAAACATAAAGAGGAGCGGTGACCGCGCCTCTTTTGTCTATTTTTATAAATTATACTTTCTATTGGAAAATGGATGATCTCCAATCCAACGAACTCCAAATATCAAGGATCAACCCAGGAAAGATACCGAAACCGATTACTCCAACTAACGAAAGCCCCACCAGAAGTGCGCCGGTCCAAGGTAGACGCAGCGCTGACCTCTGCTCGTTTACTACTATAGGACGAAAATACATTTGACGTACCAGTTCAAAGTAATAACCATAAGAGATTACCGTCATCAGTACCATCAGGCCGGCTATCCAAAAAGAGCGCGTCATCAGTACGGCCAGAAAAATGTGTAGCTTGGCAAAAAAGCCAACGGTAATTGGTATGCCGGCAAGTGAGAGGGCAAACAGAACCGTAGCGAACGCTAGTAGAGGCGAACGATGATTTAGACCCGCAAAAGCACTTACATGTTCATCTTCCGTCTCCCGTTCAACAATAGCTACAATCGTGAGCAAACCGACAGTAGCTAGCATATATGCAAGGAGATAGAAAAGAAGGCTGTTAAATAAGAGCGGACCAATCATAGCAACGGGGAGTATGAGAAAACCAACATGCCCAATACTGGAGTATGCCAACATCCGCTTGGTATGCGTTTGCCGCAATGCAACCGTATTTCCGATAACAAGGGAAAGAACAGCCACTGCAACAAAGATCGACTCCACCATAAATACCCATTCTGTCTGTAGTGCAGGATAATATGCGATCAGCACTATCCGCAACAACAGAGCAAAAGCAGCAATTTTAGAGACTACCGCTAACCAAGTCATAATCGGGGTACTTGCCCCCTGGTATACATCAGGTACCCAAAAATGAAAAGGACTACTCGCTATTTTAAAGACTAATCCGAATAAAACAAGAAAAAGGGAGAGGTAGATATAAAGATCAAATCCTTCTACAAAAACCTCTGCCAACTGCTCCTGAATCAGATAGAGATTCGTGCTGCCGGTAATACCATATATAAACGAGAGACCGTATAAAAAAAAGGCAGACGACACTCCACCATAGATAACGTATTTCCAAGCGGCTTCATTCGCATCTTGTCGCTTTTTACGAATGCCTACCAGTATATAAGATGAAATACTTAGTAACTCCAGCCCCACATACAAAGTGATCAAATCTGCTGAGGAGACAAGTAACATTGCCCCTATCAGTGCTGTCAACAACAGCGTGTAATACTCACCCTCATACTCTATTTCTGACCGTCGCACATCTGCGATTGAGAGTAGAAGCACCGCGAGCACCCCGATGAGGAGCAAAACTTTAAAAGAGAGGCTGATCGCATCTATCCGATATGTGTCTGCTAAAATCTCATATGGAGCCTCCCCCCACTGCGAAAGGGTAACTGTCAAGGAAAATCCAACAAAGAGTACACTAAGCCAAGCGATCAGTGTCCGCCTCTGCTCATCTCTTAGTACCAAATCGAGCAAAGATAATAAAACAGCTGCACAAACCAATATCAGTTCTGGTGCCATCACGATCCAATCGTAATCGAGTAAAGTTCGGTTCATTTTCCTACCCTCCCATCTGTGTAACAACTAGTTGAATGGCTTCCGACATCGGTCCTGTTAATGCTTGCGGGTATACTCCGACAAACAAGATACTCGCACATAAAAGAAAAACCGGTACCATTTCACTACGGTGCAGATCTGATCCAACTAACTGTGATTGTGCATTCCCTTTCCCATATGTCGTCTGTAAGACCATGCGGAGAGCGTATGCAGCTGCCAATACAAGTGCCAATGTTCCTATCCCAGCCAAGAGTGGATGCTTAGCAAATAATCCTAAAAATATCAACAGTTCGCTAATAAAACCCGAAGTAGTCGGGAGGCTTAGTAAAGCAAGACCAGCAAAGAGAAAGAAGCCTGACCAGAGCGGATACGGGTGAGCAAGTCCACCGAGACGGGCAAGTGAAGTAGACCGTGTGCGTACTGTTAAAGCACCGATGAGGAAAAAGAGAAGAGCAGAAATGAGACCATGAGAGACTGATTGCAACACAGCCCCACTTAAGCCAGCTTCATTTTGTGCTGCGATCCCCATCAACACTAATCCCATGTGACTCATACTCGCATAGGCGAGAATACGACGCAGATCTGTTTGCACAAGAGCGATCAGCGCACCCACAAAAAGACTGATCAAACCAAGAAGAGCAATCACTTCGCCCGCCTGTGACATCAATGTGGGGAAGAGAACAACCCCATAACGAATCAGTCCGTATGCCCCCACTTTGAGAAGAACACCCGCGTGGAGCATCACTACCGGAGCTGATGCCTCGCTATGAACGCGCACCATCCATGAATGCAAGGGAAAAAGAGGTAGCTTAATCGCAAAAGCAGTCCAGATAGCAAGAAACACTCCCCACAGCATATAGGTAAGCTCATTTTCATCGGTTGTCGCAATAATAATACGCATCTCATTTTGGAGACCGGCGTAATCGAGTGTCCCCCCCAGAAATAACAAAACAAGAAAGGCTAACAGCAACACTCCTGACCCGAGACCATTGTAGATTAAAAAATGATTAGCCGCCTCTTCCCTGCGTACACCCCCCCATTGACCAATAAGTATATAAGTGGCCACTAACGTAATCTCAAAGAAGAGGAAGAAGAGTAATAGATTTTGTGATAGGAACACTCCCAACATTCCCACTTCTAGCAGTAGTAAGAGCAGGAAAAACAGCTTTCTGCGACGCTCGATATATAGGAGCGCTGCTATTGCGGTTACAAAACATATAAAGGCTGTCAGCATCACGAGGGGTAAAGAAATCCCGTCGATGCCGACGTGATAACTAAAAGCCAGAGTTTGATTAGCTGAAACCGCAAGCTGAAACCAATCAATTTCATGGGAGAACTGCATCAGTCCTTCACCAGGAGTATAGAGAAAGAGGAGCCATACCACCATTACCAGCGGAATGGCAGTTGCTCCTATCCCCACAACCCCCACCATATTAGTACGAGCTTGTGGAATAAAGGTCATTACCCCTACTCCTACTAGGGGAGAAAAAAGAAGCCACGTTAATAGCTGTGAAGTTATTAACTCCAATCCATCCACTCTCCTCCCACTAAACTAAAGAACAAAATTACCAATGCTACCAGGCTAAGAAGCAGATACCCTTGTACCTGTCCCGTTTGTAAAGCCGTTCCCCAGCGAGCCACTCTTTGCACAGTGGAGAATGCCACTTGTGCACTACCCCGAATCACATAGCGGTCCACCCGTTCTAGGAACCAGCCCAGTCCGATGACCACCCCTACTACACCGCGATCGATCAACATATCCATTCCATACTGTTGTCGCACTATCCGCTGGAATGTAGCACGGACAACACTCGGCTGCTGTCTTGAGGTGGCTACCCGTCCATACAAGAAAAAAGCGAAGGCGATCGTTATGATCAGTAGAAGCACCCATAAAAGTTGTAACCATAGTGACAAAGAGCTATGTACGCCCTGGTCTCCCGCCTGTAATAACCACTCCTGTAATAGAGAGCTGGGATACTGAATGATTCCCAATCCAAGCGCCAATCCTGCTAAGACATACATCGGCCAACGTAAACTGGCACGCAGATCACGAGAGCGCACTCCTTTCGCCTGACCCCTGAGCACCCTGAAGGTGAGACGAAAAAGATATAAGACGGTAAGTAGCGATGCCAACCATGCTAGCAAAAACACTTCACTGTGCCCCTCCACAAACACAGCTGCCAAAATTTCTTCTTTGGAGAAAAAACCAGAAAACGGCGGCATCCCAGCCATAACCAGACAACCAATCACCAGTAGCGATGCTAAGTGTTTATTTTTTTGTCGCAAACCACTAATTTCACCCAACTCTTGTTTCCTATAGAGTAGTATCATTCCTCCGGCAACAAGAAAGAGTAAAGCCTTAAATGTCGCATGGGTCAACAGATGAAAGATCCCCGCAACATAACCCATCGACCCGAGTGCTACCATCATAAACCCGAGTTGACTCACTGTGGAAAAGGCGAGAATACGTTTCACATCCGTTTCTACTAAGGCGACTGAAGCCGCAAAGAGGGCTGTTATTATCCCTACAAATACGATAAAGTTTAACAGCGTCGTCGAAGCAAGAAAAAGTGGATAGATGCGCGCCACCAAATAAACCCCAGCCGCCACCATCGTTGCCGCATGGATTAAAGCGCTGACAGGGGTAGGGCCTTCCATGGCATCGGGTAGCCACGTATGAAGAGGAAACTGCCCTGACTTGCCCATCGCACCTATAAAAAGAAAGATTCCTGCCATCATGATCCAAAGCGGGGCACCCTCTTCTGCTTCTACCGCCTGGATGATCACCGAAATATCGAGACTTCCCACCTGCCAGAACAGAAGCAGAAGAGCGATAAAGAAGCCGATGTCCCCCACCCTTGTAATGAGAAATGCTTTCTGGGCCGCACGCTTCGCACTCGCTTTTTGGTACCAAAAACCGATTAAAAGGAAGGAACCTAAGCCCACCAGCTCCCAAAATAGATACATCTGAATGAGACTAGGAGAAAGAACAAGCGCCAACATGCTAGCACTAAAGAGTGTTAAATATGCATAAAAAGTGGTGAAACGATCGTCATTTTCCATATAGGAGCGTGCATAGATGTAAACCAATAAACTGATCAAACTGACCAATACCACCATCAATGCATTTAACTCATCCACAAAGATTCCAACAGAGAGTGTGCGTTCCTCTACCGTCAACCATGTCCAAGATTTCAGCCAAGCACCTCCTTGTTGCCACAAATCATAAAACGTATAGATGGATAAGAGCAGGGAGATTGCAATACTTGTTACCCCAATCCCACTCGCCCAATTCTGGCGAAGCGTCGACCTTCCACCAAGCAGAAGTAGAAACGCTATGAAAGGAAAAACAGGAATTAACCACGCTAACTGCATCTGTAGCACCTCCTCATCCGTTTACCCTACCCTTTCAATTTGTTGATACGATCCACTTCACGTACGTGCCGATTACGAAAGAGAGCAATCACAATCGCCAATCCTACAGCTACCTCTGCGGCTGCTACTGTGATAGAAAAGAGAGAAAAGATCTGCCCTGTCGCATTGGCAGACACCCCCCATCTAGAGAATGCGACCAAATTAAGATTAGCTGCATTTAACATTAATTCAATCGAAATTAAAACGATAATGGGATTCCGTTTTGTCAACACACCGAACAAACCAATCGAAAATAAAATTGCTCCCAAAGAAAGATAAGAAGATAAAATCACCTTACGAGCTCCCCCCCTCTTTCCGCGCTAATAGAATCGCCCCTACCAACGCAACAAGTAATAGCAAAGATACTGCCTCAAATGCGATCACATACTGCGTTAAGGTAAGCTCTCCAAGATCCGCCGCAGTGACTGAATCCACTTCCTTCTCTCGTGAAAGCGGAGTTTGATAAATCACTCCCAGCAGTAATACAAGTAACGATGCTACCCCGATAAACGAGATAACTGGATGCCATGAGCGCTCAGATGGAGCTGTTGTGGACGATCCAGTCAGCATAATTCCAAATAAGATCAGTATCGTTACAGCGCCAGCATAGACGAGCACCTGGATTACCGCTAGGAAAGGTGCTTGTAAAAGCGCATATAGCCCCGCTATACCGAGGAAGGTAAAAGATAGCGCTAACGCCATGTGCACGACTTTCGTAAAGTGAATCATAAAGACGGCACCGCCGATGACCATCGTTGAGAGGAAAAAAAACGCAATCCCTTCCATACTAATCGCTGCTGTCATCTGCTAAGGTGCCTCCTCTTATGTTGGTATCGTTATCATGTAGCCAATTCATATCTTTAAATAATTCGTCCCGACTATAAGTGGCTAATTCATAATTGGTGGTCATCACAATCGCCTCCGTCGGACAAACCTCCGTACACAAATCGCATAAAATACAAATTTCAAAATTTATATCATATGTTTCGATTATTTTCCCTTTCTTCCCTGGGTCAGGATGCTTGCGTCCAGTAAGCGATATGCATTCCGTTGGACACACACGTACACATTGATTACACACGATACACATCTCCGGCTCAAAGTATTGAATCCCACGAAAACGTTCCGGCATATGCAGTGGCTGAGCGGGATATTGATATGTCACCTTCGGTTTCGTCATGTTTTTCAGCGTAATGCCCATTCCTTTTAGCATGCCAAACATTATTATCCCCCTTCCCTTCCTTAAAAGTAGGTACCCAGCACTGGAACTTCTTTTAGTAAGGCTGAAGCAAATAAGTTGAACAGAGCAAGAGGTAATAATACCTTCCAACCCAATTGCATCAACTGATCGACCCGCATTCGTGGTAACGTGGCACGAATCCAAATCAAACTAAAGACGACAAGTGAAAATTTGAGGATAAACCAAACCAAAGCTGGAATCATGGTTAAACCAAAGAGAGGCAACCACCCCCCCAAAAATAGTATTGTGGTGAGAGAAGCCATCACGAACACGTATACATATTCTGTTAACATGAAAAAAGCGAACCGAAAACCACTGTACTCCACATGATACCCACCCACTAGCTCTGACTCCGCTTCTGGAAGATCAAAAGGCGTACGGTTCAACTCTGCCAAGGAAGAGATATAAAAGATGACAAAGGCTAAAAATTGAGGAATAATCAGCCATACTTTGGTTTGTGCTTCTACAATCTCAATCAGATTGAGACTACCCACTGTTAACACCACACCGACAAGTGCCATCACTAACGGAACCTCATAGCTAATCATCTGTGCTGCCGTCCTCATAGAACCTAAGAGCGCATACTTATTATTAGAAGCGTAACCACCTACCACTATCGCAATTGTGGTCAAGCTGGAGAGCGCAAGATAGAAGAGGAGACCAACACCCACATCGGCAAAAACGAGCGCATCCGTAAAGGGAATCACAGCTATCACAACAAAAGCTGGCATAAATGCAAGCGCGGGTGCCCACTTAAATAGTGCTTCATCTGCTTGACGTGGAATAATATCCTCTTTGATTAACAATTTGAGTACATCGGCAACCGTCTGTAGCAACCCCCAAGGCCCTACCTGATTAGGACCAATACGGCTTTGGATCCAGCCGATCACTTTGCGCTCAAACAAAATTGCCATCGTGACAAATCCTAAGACGAGCAAGAGTAAGGCGACAGGACCTACCCATATCATCAACAATCCACCTCCCCCAGTACGATATCAATTCCGCCTAGGATGGCAACGAGATTAGCCATGTTTTCCCCTTCTAGTAAATGGGGCAGTATTTGCAAGTTATTAAATGAAGGGCGACGGAATTTACAACGCCATGGCTTATCCCCCTTTCCTTTCGTAACCAAATAACACCCTAACTCTCCCCGCGGTGATTCCAAACGCGTATAAACCTCCCCTTCAGGCAAACGAATAAGGCGAGGCACTTTAGCCATGATCGGTCCTGAGGGAATCTGTTGCAAAGCTTGAGCTAGAATGCGAAGGGACTGACGCATCTCACCCATTCGACATACATACTTAGCAAACAGATCCGATGTCTCCCCCACCGGAATATCAAATTGAAAACGATCGTATATAGAGTAAGGCTCATCTTTACGGAGGTCCCACTTCACTCCAGTCACACGCAAATTACTACCAGTCAATCCATATTGAATAGCTGTTTTGGCATCATAGACGCCTATACCCTGGGTCCGTCCCTGAAAGATTTCATTTCCTGTTATCAAGGCTTCATATTCGTCCACATGGTGCTCCATATCTACAACTAATTGCTCTACTTTTTTAAGCCAGATAGGTGAGGCATCCCACTTTACTCCACCCACCCGCATATAATTGAAGGTAATACGCGCTCCACATAATTCATTAAAAAGATCCAAAATTTTTTCTCGTTCCCGAAAGGCAAACAGAAATGGGCTCATCGCTCCAATATCTAATAAGTACGTGCCAAACCAAACAAGATGGCTGGCGATGCGATTTAATTCCATCGCTATCACGCGCAAATACTCCGCTCGCTCTGGCACATTCGTCTCCATCATCGTCTCCACCGCTTGTACCAGGGCATAATTATTGGTCATCCCTGATACATAGTCCATCCGATCCGTATAGGGAATAATTTGTGTATAATTTAATTCCTCCGCCAGCTTTTCTGTCCCACGGTGCAAATACCCAATGACTGGCGTCGCTTCGCGAATGATCTCTCCATCAATTTTTAGTACGAGTCGAAAGACACCATGTGTACTGGGGTGTTGTGGTCCTACATTAAGTAGCATCTCTTCTGTGCGCAACATAATGTCAACATTCCTCCATTATAAAGAGGTTTAATAACCAAGTATGACCTCGCAAACTCACCCTATATTGATAGCTAAAAACCAAATAGTTTCTAACATTCCGATCCCTATCTTTCAAACCAGCTTTAGATCCCACGTCCTCTTCTAAAGGGGACGTTTCCAATCAGATGGGGTTTACCTGATCCCCTGATGTGTTAGCTTTCGTTGAAACGAACTTAAGTAGCTATATCCCTTCATCATATGGCTCATAATCTTTTCGAAGAGGGTGACCCGTCCAGTCGTCCGGCAACAAAATTCGACGTAAATTGGGATGACCGGTGAAGGAGATCCCAAGTAAATCATATGCTTCCCGCTCGTTCCAATCTGCTCCCGCCCAGATATCTGTCACAGAGGGCACTGTTGCCTCCTCTTTTGGTGTGGGAACATGAATACAGAGGTCATGTTTATGAATAAAAGAATGGAGATGAACGACTACTTCTAAATACTCTCCTTGATCCAGACCTGCAAAATGGCGTAAATAATCGAAGGAAAATGATGGATCATCACGTAAAAAAGAAGCTACGCCTCTCCATTTTGAAGGGGGAACAACCCAGGTGAGCAAATGATTATTCCGTTGGTTAATATAAGCCTCTTGGATCACATCCTCACCCAGCTCCGCACTTATCGTCGCTACCCACTCTTCCAATAGTGGCTGTTTTGGAGAAGGAGGAGGAGGCTCTGTTTCTTTTTTCGCGCGTGAGGCTGGTCGCTCTTTCTTCTCGATAACCTTCCCTCTTCCTTGCGCTAGCTCTTTAGCTCGCTCTGTCTGCTTCGATTCCTCACCATTGTTCTCAGCCTCCTCTACTCTCCTGTGCCGCTTATCCAGTCTTGGTGCAGAGGATTGTTTGGGTTGCTGTTTTTCACTCATCCGCTTATGTCACCTGCTTCCCTGTCTTCGCTTCGTACTGAATTTTCTCTTTTAATTTGTGAATACCATATATCAAGGCAGCTGGATTAGGCGGACAACCTGGAATGTATACATCGACAGGTACGACTTGATCCACCCCTTTGACCACCGCATACGACTTTACATATGGTCCTCCTGCTGTAGCACAAGAACCCATTGCAATCACCCATTTCGGCTCTGGCATCTGATCATATAATCTCCTGAGCAACGGCGCCATTTTTTTCGTCACCGTTCCTGACACGATCATCACATCAGACTGCCGCGGAGAAGCCCGAAAAATAACACCAAAACGATCGAGATCGTAATGTGCTCCTCCTGTACCCATCATTTCAATTGCACAACAAGCGAGACCGAATGTAAGCGGCCACATCGACTGGCTACGTGCCCACCCCTTTACCCGATCTAGCGTGGTCGTAAGCACATTCCGTTCTAATTCCTGTTGCTCTGGTAACAGTAATCCATCCTCTTTTACTCCCATTCAAACACCTTCTTTTTCCAAGCATAGAGAAGCCCTACAATCAACATGAATAAAAAGAGCCCCATCTCAAAGAGAACAAAGAGTCCGATTTCATCTCGAAGAGTATCATACGCTGTCGCCCAGGGATAAAGAAAAGCGGCTTCCACTTCAAAAATTACAAACAAGAGCGCAAACAGATAATAACGTACATTAAACTGGATCCAACTATCTCCTACCGGTTCAGCCCCGCTCTCATACGTGATCCTCTTCTCTTCCGAAGGAAAATCAGGTCTAAGCCAGCGAGAGAGAGTAAAGGCGATGACAGGCAGTGCCACACCGATAAAAATAAAGTAAGCGATCATAAGAAATGACTGCGAGATGTCCAATCCCGTTCTCACCTCCCCCTCTGAAGCGTACGTGTAAAATCACCAATTATGAGTCTTCCCACTTATTTGTAAACTATGATTTACTGTCTTGTTGATACATGTATTCATTCGTGATCTGCCTCCGCTTTTCCTCCATTTTTTGCACAGTTGATGTAAGCGCTCTCATTTTCATTCGAGCTATACGTTCAGACGATTCCCCAACGATACCAAAGCAGAGAAGACCCCAGTCTAAACTCCTAACTTGATCGATAAGAATCTCCATAGATCACAAAAACTAAGTTGTCAACAGATCGTGCGTGAAAATAAGGAGAGGTAGTCCTCTCCTTTCAGCCTTGCTCACTTTCTCCCATTATTGATCCCTATCAGTACGTACAAAAGCACTACCGGAGCTAATATCACACTACTACTCATAATACTAAGCCCCACTGACGATTTTAGCGCAATCCATCCCAATATCGGTCCCCCACCAATCTGTCCGAGAGCATCTACTTGACCCACAGTGGACATCACGGTAGCCCGTACCTGACTACTTTTAATTTGAGAGTTTATCCAAGCACGAAAGAGAGGGGCATTGGTACCACGAAGGATAAAAACCAGCCAGTAAGTCATAATGGCGAGCATAAAGTGGCTGGTGAAAGCAAAAAAGACGATTGCTGCCATTAAAAACAGGTTAATAAGCGCCAATATCCAAACATACTCTAAATTGCCGCTTTTTTCAACCCTCCTACGTATCCATTCGACTACTATGATATTGAGTACCATCGCTCCACCATTTAAAATTCCAAACCATACGACTGGATCAAGTGATCCAATCTCTGGTAGAGTAAACTGCTGCAAAAAGTGAAGTGTCCATAATCGATCAAATCCTTCGGAATAAAGCCCCTGTAACAGGGCAACGAATAGCGCCACCCATAACATATAACTTTTCCTAATATATTTAAAGCCGGCAATAGCTATCCCCACCCACTTGTTCCAACTAGTCAACCCATGGTTTGCCAGCGGATGAAAGTGCTGCTCCGGCATACATGCCGTTAGAAACATTGCTAAAATAAGAAAACTGATACCACTTAAAATTATAGGAAGAGCATAGCTTAATTGAGCTAACATAATGCTTATACCAATTCCGATTAATGCTCCTCCTTGTGCCACTTGTGCTCCCCGTAAGTAAACGGACGATAGATGCTCTTTCTGCCATTCATCCGCGATCCAAGCATCATCTGCCCCACTAATAAACGTAATCCCCAATCCCCAAATCAACTGCGCTACAAGAACAGAGTAAAAGAACGGCCATAACCCTTCGAGGAGAAAACCCATTCCCATCAAAGAGAGTCCGATCACAATGGAGCGTTTACGACTCGTTCGATCAGCTACTATCCCTGTAGGGATTTCAAAGATAAAACAACTTAATTCCAATGTCATTCCTACTAATACCAACTGAAAAGCATTCATGCCAATGGTTTCGATATAGAAAACCTGACTTACAGTGGACATTAAAGCAAAAAAAAAGGGATGTCATCCCTGAATAGATAAGATAAACGTGATACGCTGAGAAAGAATGATTCATTTTTAGACTCCTCTATTTTTGGGATCCTCAAATAAACTCCTCACGCATCATCTGTGGAAAACAAAAAACAAGTATGGATGATCACCATACTTGTTTCCGCTCTAAAAGCTCTCCTTACACGGAGAGTCTCTAACTCTATTTATAGGGATGCGAGCCAGCAGATGATAGCAGGTGCTCATTCAAGAAAGAGCAAAAAAGCATACGAAATAGACCTCCAATTCCCAACTTTTTAAAGCCGAAGTGATGACCAGATAGGCATCGCTCCTGCACAGGAAGAGAAGATTATCTAAACTTTTATGCTCTATTCATTATTGACTAGGAATGAAACACCTTTGCTAGCACATCGCATCACTCTTTTCACATTAATGGTTATATTATACTGTATCGTCTTATCACTGTAAACAATGATTATACTTAGTAAAAAAAAGCAGCACCCCAAAGGGCACTGCTTTGTTAGTGCTTAGCGACGACCAGAGATATTGAGACGATTGATCGCACGCTGCATTGCCATCTCAGCACGACGAAAATCGACATCATCCTGTTTATTGACAAGGCGTTGTTCTGCACGCACTTTTGCACGTTCAGCACGATCCACATCAATCTCACTTGGTAGTTCAGCGGTTTCTGCCAAGATGGTCACTTTATCAGGACGCACTTCGAGAAACCCGCCACTAATCGCAATCTGTAGCTCTTGGCCACTCTTTTTGATGCGCACGATGGTGATATCTAAGGGGCTGACAAGAGGGATGTGATTAGGAAGAATCCCAATATCTCCTTCTGCCGCACGCGTAGATACCATTTCCACCTGCTCAGAGTATACTTTCCGTTCGGGTGTCACAATATCAAGCTGCATGGTACTCACGGGCATTCGCTCCTTTTACGCAGCCTTATACCAGCTGTTTCGCTTTCTCGATTGCATCATCGATGCTTCCTACCATGTAGAACGCGTCTTCAGGCAAGTTGTCATGCTTTCCTTCGAGAATTTCTTTAAAGCTACGTACCGTATCTTTTACAGATACATATTTACCAGGCATGTTGGTAAATTGCTCCGCCACGTGGAACGGCTGCGAAAGGAACTTCTCGATACGACGTGCGCGACCTACAACCAGTTTATCCTCATCGGACAATTCATCCATGCCCAAGATCGCAATAATATCTTGTAACTCTTTATAGCGTTGTAGTACTTCCTGTACCCCACGCGCTACTTCATAATGGTCTTGACCCACAACAGCCGGGGACAAGATACGAGAGGTTGAAGCCAATGGATCTACCGCTGGGTAAATCCCTTTTTGTGTTAAGCCACGATCCAAGTTGGTGGTCGCATCCAAGTGGGCGAAGGTGGTCGCCGGCGCTGGATCGGTATAATCATCCGCAGGCACATAAATGGCCTGGATAGAGGTAACCGAACCTTTCTTGGTCGAAGTGATTCGTTCTTGCAATTGACCCATTTCCGTTGCCAAAGTTGGCTGATAACCTACCGCAGAAGGCATCCGACCCAAAAGTGCCGATACTTCTGAACCCGCTTGGGTGAAGCGGAAAATGTTGTCAACAAACAGAAGCACGTCTTGTCCTTCTTCGTCACGGAAATGCTCAGCCATCGTTAAACCTGTAAGCGCTACACGGAGACGCGCACCTGGTGGTTCGTTCATCTGACCAAACACCATCGTGGTTTTTTCGATAACACCGGAATCTTTCATCTCCATGTAGAGGTCGTTCCCTTCACGGGTACGCTCACCCACACCTGCAAAGACGGACAACCCGCCATGTTCTTGCGCGATGTTGTTAATCAATTCCTGAATCAAAACCGTTTTCCCTACACCCGCACCACCAAACAGACCGATCTTACCGCCTTTAGCATATGGTGCAAGCAAGTCAACAACTTTAATTCCCGTTTCCAGCATCTCTTCTGCTGTAGATAAATCTTCGTATGAAGGAGCAGCACGATGAATCGGCTCTACCTTCTCTCCTTTTACTTCTCCTTGTTCATCAATCGGTTCACCCAAAACGTTAAATACCCGTCCTAGGGTGGAACGACCGGTTGGAACGGAAATCGGCTTTCCGCTATCGGTCGCTTCCGCACCGCGAATCAATCCATCAGTAGATGACATCGCAACACAACGAACTGCATTGTCGCCTAAGTGTAGCGCTGTTTCTACCGTCAAGTTTAATTCCTGTCCGCCGCTAGCGGACGCTGGTTGATGAATGGTAATCGCATTATAAATTTCAGGAAGATGTCCGCGTTCGAATTCAATATCGACAACGGGACCCATAACCTGAATGACGCGTCCTTTGCTCATCATGTTCCCTCCTTATGGCACATCTTCATCATTCTATCCGTTACGCGTTCGCTCCAGCGACGATTTCTGCCAGTTCTTGTGTAATCGCCGCTTGACGTGCGCGGTTGTAGTGCAGATTCAGCTTACCGATCATTTCGCTCGCATTATCAGTGGCACTACCCATAGCAGACATACGAGCACCTTGTTCACTCGCTTTCGACTCCAAAGCCGCACTGTAAATCAAGGTTTCCGCATAGCGAGGAAGCAAGGATTCCAACACTTCTTCTGCTGAAGGTTCATACTCATATGCGGGAGAGTTACCCGACTCTTCCTGAGCGAGATCTTCCAAAGGTAACAATCGTTTTTCGACTGGTATCTGTGTTACTGGATTTACAAACTCGTTATATAACAGATATAATTCGTCAAATTGCTCATCCGCATAATAGCGAACCGCATTTTTGGCTACTGCCTTCACATCGGCAAAGTCCAAATCATCTGGAAGCCCAACTACTGAGTCGAGCACCGGATAGCCACGCTTCTTCAAGAAGTCTAGCCCTTTGCGTCCAATGACGAACATCGTATATTCATCTTCAGTCTGATGACGCTCTTTCACAGTTGCCACCAGTTTACGCAATAAGTTACCGTTAAACCCACCTGCTAACCCGCGATCTGACGTGATGATCAAATACCCTGTCTTTTTCACTGGACGGGAGGTTAACATCGGATGACTTACCCCTTGCGTTCCTGTTGCGATGCTGGTTACCACTTCACCCAGCTTCTCAGCATAGGGACGTGCCGCTTCCGCACGCTCCTGCGCACGCCGCAACTTCGCCGCCGCAACCATCTCCATCGCCTTAGTAATCTGCTTTGTGTTTTCCACGGAGCGAATGCGACGCTTAATATCTCGCATATTCGGCATATCAATTCACCGCCTTTTACACCATCGCTGGTTCATCTGTACAGATCGCTCCGACAGATGAACTCAGATATTGATGGGTACTTATACACTTTGTGTTACTAGAACTTATGATCCTGAAACGGCAAACCCTTTTTTAAAGGTGGCAATTGCACCCTTCAGTTTCTCTTCCGTCGCCTCTTCCAATACTTTCTTCTCTACGATCGACTTGAGTACGTCTTTATGCTCACTATCCATGTAAGAGAGGAATTCTTGTTCAAAGCGACTTACATCTTCCACAGGAATATCATCAAGATGTCCTTTGGTTACGATGTAGATGGAAACGATCTGCTTCTCCACTGGGAGCGGTGCATTCTCACCCTGCTTCAAGATTTCAACCGTACGCTCCCCACGCGACAACTTCGCTTGGGTTGCTTTATCCAAATCAGAACCAAACTGGGCAAAAGCTTGTAGTTCTTCGTACTGGGCCAAGTCCAGCTTCAAGGTACCTGATACTTTCTTAATCGCTTTAATCTGTGCGTCACCACCAACACGAGAAACCGAGGTTCCCACGTTTACCGCTGGACGCACACCTGAGTTAAAGAGATCGGTATCAAGGAAGATCTGACCATCCGTAATAGAGATTACGTTGGTCGGGATATACGCAGAGACGTCACCTGCTTGCGTTTCAATAAACGGAAGTGCAGTTAAGGAACCGCCACCACGCTCATCACTTAACTTCGCAGCGCGCTCCAACAAGCGGGAGTGAAGATAGAATACATCCCCTGGGAACGCTTCACGACCTGGTGGACGACGAAGAAGCAAGGAAAGCTCACGATAAGCTGCTGCTTGTTTACTCAAGTCATCATATACACAAAGGACGTGTTTGCCTTTGTACATGAAGTACTCACCCATCGCACAACCGGAGTATGGTGATAAGAATAGAAGCGGTGAAGGGTCGGACGCACTTGCACTTACGATAATGGTGTAATCGAGTGCACCTGCTTTTTTCAGCTTCTCTACCACGTTAACCACGGTAGATTGCTTCTGTCCGATCGCAACATAGACGCAAATCACATCTTGATCTTTTTGATTAATGATGGTGTCGATCGCAATGGTGGTTTTACCTGTTTGACGATCACCAATGATCAATTCCCGCTGGCCACGACCGATTGGAATCATGGCATCGATCGCTTTGATTCCTGTTTGCATCGGTTCATGTACCGATTTCCGATCAAATACACCTGGAGCCGGTGATTCAACTGGACGTGTTTCGGTTGTTTCGATTGGACCTTTTCCATCAAGCGGCTGTCCTAGTGGGTTAACAACTCGGCCGAGTAGTGCTTCCCCTACAGGAACTTCCATGATCCGTCCCGTCCGCTTCACTTGGTCCCCTTCCCGAATGTCGGTGTAAGGTCCGAGAATAACCACACCTACGTGATCTTCTTCCAGGTTAAGGGCCATGCCCATCACGCCATTGGCAAATTCCAATAGCTCACCTGCCATTACTTTCTCCAATCCGTGAACGCGTGCGATCCCGTCACCTACTTGAATAACGCTACCTACGTCCACCATTTCGATTGCAGAACCAACCTGCTCGATTTGCTGTTTAATCAGCGCACTAATCTCTTCTGGTTTGATGCTCATTCGGTATTCACCCCTATCCTTCCCAGTCTAACTGACATGTGATTGACGCAACTGTTGTTCAAACCGATCCAACTTACTTTTGATGCTGCCATCATAGAGACGATCGCCGATGCGTACAACAACGCCACCGATGATTGTTGGATCAACAATATTGGTAATCCGCAATTCTTTCCCCATCTTCTTGGAAAAAGCTTGCGATAATTGTGCAGCCTCTGCTTCTGTAAGTGTAACCGCCGTTGTTACCACCGCTTCAGCAACTCCACGCGCTTCGTTGGCTAGCTTCTGATAGCTACGCACAAAGTCAGTAATAACGGCTTCACGACCACGTTCGATCAATAAGATGAGCACATTGGTTGTTAACGTTGACATGGACTCACTTACTTTCAGCAATACTTCTTTCTTTTGCTTGACATCTACCGTCGGGTGTGTCAACCATTTCTTAAGTTCCGGGGTATGCCCAAGCATTTGATCCACTGTCACAAGCTCTTCCTCCACTTGTTCCAGCAACCCTTGTTCTTGAGCGGCCTCGAATAGCGCTTTGGCATACCGCTTCGCTACGACTGCGCTACTCATTGCAATTCCCCTGCCTCTTGGATGTAACGATCAACCAGTTTGGCTTGTTCGCTTGCATCCAATTCTTTTTCCATCAGCTTTGAAGCAAGCAAGACCGATAGTTGTCCCACTTCACCGCGCAACTGGGCAACCGCTTTTTCTTTTTCTTGTATGATTTCCGCTTTCGCGTCATTTAGCATTTGTTCAGCACGCTCGTTAGCGGCAGCGATAATCTGTTGTGCTTCTTGCTCTTTCTGCTTCTTCGCACGTTCAAGAATCGCATGTGCCTCGTTGCGAGCCTCCTTCAATGCAGCTTGTTGATCAGCAATCAACTGCTCTGCCTGCTTCTGGCTATTTTCTGCCGCGCTAATTTGCTCATCGATATAGGATTGACGCTTGCGCATCACTTCTACCATCGGACGCAAAGCAAATTTCGAAACCAATAGCATCAGAACCAAGACGACCGCAAGTAGAAATGCCATTGTACCCACATGTAGACTCAAATCCGGTCACTCCTTTCAATCACAAATGGCCTCTTACATCGAAACAAAAAGGGGGCGTTATCCCGTCCCCCACTCTATCTTCAAGTAACTTTAGCTGCCGATGACACCCATCAATACCAAGATCCCGAAAGCGATCGAAATAATTGGAAGCGCCTCAACAAGACCCAATGCGATCATGGACTGACCAAACAACGTACCACGTGCTTCTGGTTGACGAGCGATACCCTCGATGTAACGGCTAAACAAAATTGCGTTCCCCAAACCTGCTGCAATCGCTGCAAATGCGATCATGATTCCACCAGCTAATACACTCATTTTAAAAATCCTCCTTAGTAGTTAAGAAAATTTTAGTGATCATCCGCCACTTTTTGTCCAATATACACCATTGCTAACACGGTAAAGATAAAGGCTTGGATCGTTCCTACAAAAATCGAAAATCCAACCCAGATTAGCAGGGGTAGCCCCGCCAACAAGCCTGCCTTCAGCATGATGATGATCAATACTTCACCTGCAAAGATGTTTGCCCATAACCGCATCCCGTGAGTTGTCGGTTTTGCCAATTCATCGATGATATGGAGTGGGAACATCGGTATATAAGGCTCAAAGTAATGCTTAGCATACTTCTTCGGGTTCTTGCGAATCCCCAAGAAATGTGCAAACAGCGTAATGGCAAAGGAGAGGGCAAATGCCACACTCAAATCTGCTGTCGGCGACTTAATAATCGACACTTCATTATGGGCGTCTTCAAGCACTTCGCTTGTTAAGCCCAATGAAGGAATCGGTTCATGCACCTCTGCCGAAAGCATGAAGATGACACCCAATTGGTTGGAAAAAAAGATGAACAGGAATATCGTAAATGCCATCCCTAAAAATTTATCCGCCTGTTTATGATCCAAGCTCATGCGGGTAACTCCCTGGATAAATTCGATCACCATCTCCATGAAGTTTTGTAAACCCGTCGGCCTCATACTAAGACGCCGTGAAGCTAGAATCGTAAGAAGTAAAACGATTGCTGCAACGATGACTGATCCCAATACAACGGTTAAATCAATGGCCCATATCCCCGAACCCAACTTCGGTGTTGCTTCCATCAGCATTCTCCTCCTTTCTGTCCATCCTGTCATGGCGTACGAGTAAGTAGCCAACGACAGCTAGGAGTATATAACTAATCGGCCAACCCAGTACCAGCGAGCGGTAGTCGATCCACTCCGGAAACCGGACCGCCATGATTACAGAGAATCCAATCATCAATATGCGGTTAACCAGTCCTGTTCCTGCTGGACCTTGTCCTGCAACGACGCGCTCACCAATGATTCGGATGCGCCGCGCTAAGTAAAGAACATTGTATAGACTGACCAATCCACCCAGGATGATCCCTGCCAAAAAGGGTTTGTATGGAGTTATTATCCACAACAGTACCAGGGTAGTAAGAATGATGCCTGAATATCGCAATATATGGCGCCGTATCCAGTCCAATTCGTTCGTCATCGCTGTCATTCCTTTATAAATGCTTTCAACGTCATCGCTGCCCCTACTATGCCTGTGATAAGGCCACCTAACACACCTACCAACAACCATACAGGTTCTGTGGAAAAGGTTTGATCCAACCATTTCCCCAGCCAGACGCCAATTAAAATCATGATGACAATCTCCGAACCCAGAGTTCCGATCAACCCCATCATGCGAAGTGGGTTTTCAGTGTTTTTGTTCACATCCACACCCCTTTGTGGCATCCTTTATGAAACTACTCATTCCTACCCTAATCATCCCGTATAATCGTACCGAAGCATAGGTGTTAATGTCAACGCTTTCTTGCTCTATTTCCTCATACGAGTTCTGAACAAACCGTCACAATATTGGTATTAATAACCAAATGGTAAATAACAGGGATTTCTCACAGGTTATTGCCACGTTCTCTTATACAATTTCCCAGTCTATATCGTTGTAACCAGCGATCTTTCCTCCCATTTTGTACTCAACTGCGAAAAGGTGATGTAAGCGACAGCAAAAGAGCTTAATGACAGAGTTTCCTGGCAAATTAAGCTCCCTATATGCACCCGTTTTTAGTTCAACTTGCCCCTCGCTCTTCGCAAGAAAGGCACCCATCCCCTAACTTTTTCTAAGAATATATTTCCCCCCGAGGTCATTTTTTTATCCTGCCCCCAAATACTCGCCGCGATGGATCTTTTTACAGTCTTTGTTAAGCAAGTACTATTTACTTACTCTTCGCTGGTGCAAACACATCAACTCCTAGTTCATGCAATACTGCAATCGCTTCTTCTAGAGGAAGATGAGGTAAATGGAACTCCGTTCGCATCACTTCTTTCACCTCATCCAAATCATGTAAATATTGTGTCGTTACGTTGCCGTCCTGCGTACGTATCGTCAATTTGTTATTATCTAACGCAATGCTGCGCCCCTGTTCTAACTGGTAGAGCTGGCAAAAAATTCGTTTCATAAAGGTAGAATCAAGAGCGTACGAAGCTTGTAAGGATGGGCGAATCTCAGCCCAAGTATAGGTTTGATGAAGAGAAAATACCCAATCCGATTCTTTTCGTTCTCCATTTACTGTCCTTATATAACGGAAGTGATTCTCCTGACCTGGCTCTGCTTCAATACGACACTCTACCCCTGCATATGAACTAACTTGCTCTACATCAGTAGTAAAAAAGACCGGAGAAAAAAACGGGGCTGCAGACCCACAATCTATATATGCCCATTCCTTAGGAGCTTCTGGCAATTGAACTAAGATAGCAAGATGACTTTTCCCTAACTTGGTCCAGCGGCACTTATAACCTAGGTGCTGTAATACGTGCAACAGATGATAGTGGATAGAATAACAGGTCCCCCCTAAGTTTTTCGCTATGATTTGCTTCACATATTGATCCGGTTCAGGAATACCTCGCTCTGCTCCACCTGCTTCTTTAAACAGTAGTAGCTTACTTATATTTTCAAACGGAATTTTATTTAAATGTGAGGTTATGATTTGACTCAAGTGGTCAGCCGATGGTGATTGTGGTGTAATCCCTAAAAATTGAATGTAGCGCTGAATCCATACTGGTGTGTGACTCATCTTTATCTTCCCCTTCTCTTTATAAGTCGCCTGTTTAGTAAGTAGCTCTCTATTTCTCTTTTAGTCTACAAGAAGTTACAGGCGTCGCACGTCCCGCCATGGACTATACTTAAGCTACAACTTTAGTCTTATGTTACCTACACACACAAAAGCCCTTATGATCGCTTGATCATAAGGGCTTTGCCGCTGTTATCTCGTTCCGAATAAACGGTCTCCTGCATCACCTAAGCCTGGAGTTATATAACCATGCTCATTTAGACGCTCATCGATCGCAGCTACGTAAAGATCAACATCTGGATGTTCATGTTGCACGCGCTCAATTCCCTCTGGAGCCGCAACTAAACACATCAGCTTTAAGTTGCGTGCCCCCATCTCTTTGAGACGAATCAATGCCTCTGCCGCCGATCCTCCAGTTGCTAACATCGGATCAATCACGATCAATTCCCTTTCCTCAATATCAGACGGCATCTTCGCATAGTATTGAACAGGCTCCAATGTTTCTGGATCACGGTACAACCCGATGTGACCTACTTTGGCTGCCGGAATGAGACGTAGGATCCCATCCACCATTCCTAATCCCGCCCGTAAGATCGGAACCAATCCTAATTTTTTACCCGACAAGATTTTACTCTCCATCGTAGCTACGGGTGTTTCAATCGTAATCTCCTCTAGTGGCATTTCTCGTGTAATCTCGTATGCCATTAAGGCAGATACTTCTTCTACCAACTCGCGGAAGGCTTTCGTACCTGTTTTTTTTCGTCTGATATAGGTTAATTTATGCTGAATCAATGGATGATCCAAAACATATACTCCCACAGCTACACACCCCTTTCACACTCCGCCGACTATTTTACTGGTTCCTTCGTCATCTGTCCATCATCTTCCTTTAAGTACAGCGATCGGTTTGCAGATAGCAACTACGGATGCTAACTTCGCTCCTACTACCGAGTCAATCACTTGATCCACATCCTTATAGGCTTGGGGACACTCATCCAATATGGTTTCCAAAGTACGGTGATTTACCAAGATCTCCTCATCCGAACCCACTCGCATCGCTTGTGAAAACGAATCAACAGAAACTTGCTCCTTCGTTGCCCGTCGTGAACGCACCCGACCTGCCCCGTGGCAAATAGAGTAGTAATTTTTTACTCCTTCTTTTTCCCCCACCATAATATAGGAAGCCGTGCCCATCGAACCTGGAATCAAAGCAGGGTGACCTGTTTTCTTATATGAATCCGGATTAAGGAAATGACCTTTTGGAAGAGCGCGCGTTGTCCCCTTACGATGAACGAACATCGCTTTATTGTGATGAGGCTCTTTTAGAGCATAATTGTGCATTAAATCATACAGTACAGGCATCTTAAAATCTTTTCCCAACAACCCTTGTAACGCTTGCTCTACCCCATAGGCTAGCATATGACGATTGGTAACAGCAAAGTTGAGCGCCGAATACATCAGATTAATATAACGCTGACCTTCCTCCGATTGAATAGGCGCAAAAACCAAATTAGGGTCAGGGGTACCAATTCCCCATTTATACATAGCCCCCTTAAATTCCTTCGTATAACGGGGTCCCATCATCCCACCCCAGGCACGTGAACCGGAGTGAATCATTACAATGATCTGCCCATCAAATAATCCCCAAGACTCTGCAATCTCACGCTTATCTTCAGCGATCTCAATGCGCTGTAATTCAATAAAATGATTGCCGCCCCCCAAGGTGCCCAGTTGTCCCCAGGCACGCTTCCACATCTTCTCTGGAATGTCGGCGAGCGCATCATGGTCAAAAGTAAATGTGGCATTCTCAATATGCGTTAAAGAGCGTGTTTTGGTAGGAGTATAAGAGTCAGGAACATAGTGACGGGGAAGACCACGAATTCCCTCTTTTATAATATCTTCCAACCAAATATCTTTATATGCAGAATGCGATTTCTCATGAATTGGCACATCTTTTTCGATTGCATCAATCATCGCGCGGCGAATACGCTTGTCACGAACATCTTCATGATGCAAAGAAGTCATATGAACCCGCATGCCACATCCAATATCTGAGCCCACAATCGAAGGGGAAACGAAGCCGTCCTTCTGCATCCAAACTGCAGTTGTACCTATACACGTACCGATTCCTACATGAGCATCCGGTGTGTAACTCATATGTACACTGCGTGGAATCGTGAGATTATTATCTGCCATCGTATATACTTTATCATCCAGGCTTTGAAATACCTCGTCGTTGGCAAATACATGTAAGTTTCCTTGTGTTAACTCTAGTTCACGATGATTATTTCCATGTTCTTTTATCATCTAGCTATCCTCTCTTTTCTAACTGATGAGGCAGTGAGAAAAGCCCACATGTGGCCATCTACAACCCTTACCTTCTAATCTACTTTTCGCTCATCAATATTCTATAGAAATAATAGAATACATGGTAAGAAAATGCAAACTTTATTCTGATATATTAAGATACTTAAACTACATATCTTCATAACTCTTGCAGACAGAACATATGTTTGTTATGCTTATAGCTATAATATGACTTTCTAGGAGAACCCCATATGATTCAATTATCCACTTACAAGTCAGAACACAAGAGACTCTTATCCACATTCTCCTTACCTCATGATCAACTCCAATACACCCAACTCCCCCAAGATGCCTTACACAAGTGTACAGAGGACCCTAACCGTCATCCCGTGGTAATATTACATGCTGAGCGTCCTGTTGGCTTTTTTATTCTTCATCATCGCAGCGAACTTACTGATTTTACAAAGAAAGAAACGTCACTTTTGATACGCTCGCTATCCGTTAACCACAGTGAGCAGGGAAAGGGAATTGCGCTCCAAGCAATGCGACTCCTCCCTAACTATGTTCGCTTACACTTCCCACTTGTTACAGAACTAATGTTAGTCGTAAATGAGAAGAATATTGCTGCACAAGCTTTATATCATAAAGCCGGTTACCTCGATCATGGGATAAGGAGAGAGGGGCCCGTGGGGCCACAAAAAATCTTGCATTACAATATGTTGTAAATCAAACAAGAGTAGGAGGTGATACCACCTCCTACTCTTGTTTGATTACTTAATCTTGTTACGCCGATATAAGAGTATGCCTATCGTCAGTAATAATATCCCTACGAACAACACCACTTCTTCCCATACAACGAGTGGAGTTCCGTACACAGCGGCATCAATAAATCTCTTGCTAAACCAGATAAAAAACAAAGTGATCTCTAATTTGAGCCAACTTATCAGAAGCTGAGCATTTTGATACATCGCAGCTGCATTTTCATGAGATAATCTCGCAGGGTAATTAAAATGGTGAGGATATTTAGCCATAACTGTCATCACTATATATATGACTAGAGGAATCATGATGATAAAGAGAGTAAACCCCTTACCTCCCCATCCGTCTGCCTTCCCTGTTTCATCGAAATGAATAGGAATCTCACTGGGCAGAGCAGACCATTGTATACCTAAGTATAGGAGGATTGCCATAAATAACAGGACGCAGATAAGGTCATGGATTCTTTCTGTTCGTGTTTTATGTCGCTCTATTTGAGGGTTTTTACCCATATCCATCCCCCCTCCCTCTGGCTATTAATAAATAAAATGACTTCGATTCATGTAAAAAGCATCCCATGAATCGAAGCTGAATCTATTTCTATATTTCTAGCTATCCATATTGCTAGTTACTCGCTAATCTCGTCACTACATTGTTTACTAACATTTCCTGCATCAATTCAGCGTCTTTAGGAGACTTGGCAGACGTCCAGAAGGTGGTTTTTACCACTACAGCTGCATAGATCGTTACTGCACCCGCGGCTGTCGCTACAACAGCATGGCTATACGCTCCCACCGTCGTGATTGCAGCTGCCAAAATTGCTACATAACATTGTCCTGTTCCAGCACCTTCAATCTCTTGATGAGCCTTCCCATTCTCTTGCTCAATCACTTGTGCCAACAGTTCCCCACTCTTTTTTAATGCTTTGTTTACCTTAACATGGCTACCACTGTATACTGCTTTTTCTAGGTTCACAAATACTTTCGGATCTTTTTCCTTCATTCTCGCCATAATATCATCGGCAACAGCTACGTTATTTCCATCATTCTTCTTCATCTCCGCTAATAATTCCTCTGTCCAAATCTCAGGGAAAAGTTTTGCTACCGGACCTTGTCCAAAAACAAGACCGCGATAAATAGTTTCACCATCATACTTTGCTCCCTTTTCCAACGAGGGGGCAGCAAAGGAAGGTGTAGCCGCAACTCCAACAACCAATAGTGATAAAATCAACATCCAGGAAACCACTTTCTTCGTCACATTCATCTCCCCTTTAATAATTAGTAAATAATAAAAATTCAATCTAAAAAGTGTTTTACTCCCTTAATCACCCCCTTTCATACAATCCACTTATGCTCCACGCGATTGCGGGAAGCTAGCTGTCCCTATCTCACCCTCCGTCTCATCCCTTTTCTTCCGCAATAATTTTCGATAAAACGTAAATTCATGTTCCGTCGGTCGAAGATAGAGAACCAAAGCTCCGATCATAATAATAGAAAAGCTAATCAACCCCAACATCACTGCGATTACTTCATGCAATAATAGCGCCAATATCAAAAAATACTTCCAATACTTTTTCGGCGCAAATAATGCTCCAAACAAGGAGAGTTGTAAAATCAGTGTCCCCCATGTAGGAATCACTACCAAAGGGGAGGTGATTACAGGATAAGTAAGTTTCAGCAACGGTTCTGGCAGTCCCAGCATCGAATCCTGCATAAAATAATAGACCGCTGTCCCATCTATCCACGTATCTTCACCTAGCTTTGCCAATGTGGAGTGAAGGTACAAAATAGCTACCTGCACACGAATCGCTATCAGAGATACCATGGCTATGATTGCACTTACTATCTTTCGTTCTGCCCACCCCCCACTCTCCTGTCTCTGCCAGTGCCAGGTACGCGAATCGGTTAAGGTTAAAGGAATCATCAGGAAAGTTAATACGGCCGCTACCTGCTCACCACCATCTAACGTAACTGCTGACACGTTCATGCTGTATGCGATCCACCAGTGAAATACACCTGTAACGCGTGGGCGCCATCCAGAAGCAATCACGAATAACATCACAATCGCAAGCCAACGCATCATCTCTAAGTAAACATAATCATTGGGCACAAGACAAAACATGCTAATATTGTTATCGCACAAGGGGTAAACATCTATCCCACTAATAGGGCGGAAAAAGGTTTGCGCATCGTTTACAAGTAATGTCAGCGCTGTAGATAAAGCGAAAAGCGTCCGCGCTAGTCCATATACATTTGTCCATGGTTTTCCGCTTTGCGCCCATGCAAGCAATGTACTATTAAATTCCTCTATTTGCCGGTACATGTAATCTTCACCCTCGCAATCCGAGATGGCATCTCTATCTGTTCTCTACTTTTACTCCAAGCCCAAGGAACTGGTTCTTGATACCCATATCCCACCTCTCCACAAATCGTAGGGGAAGACAACGGATTTTCAATCTCCTGCGCAATTTCTGCTGCTCTCATGCATTCAAACATCTCTTCCTCACACTCTTGCCAGGCTGATTCATCGATCTGCTGACGGATAACCCCCGCTTCAATCCCCTGACTACGACCATATCTTTTTAGTCCAAAGTAATTGATTGGCCGATTGTTTGGCCATGCCGCTGCCGTCACTCCCGTTTCAATATCGATAACATGAAAAGTCGATTCCTTCGGGTCTTTACTGTAGAATCCCCATCCCTGCGGAACACTGCGATTAACTGCTAAACTCTCTTCTAAGGGAAGGGGAGCAACCGCATTAGTAGGTAGCGCACTATGAATAGAAATTGCAAAAAAATATAAAAAGAATAGGGTGGTTAATAAGAATATTCCAATATATTTATATGAAAGAGATTTCTTGACCATCGTATTCATCCTCTCCTATTTTCTGATAGCACACTCCTTTGTACATGTTCCTGCAGGAACAATCTTTCTCCTTTTAGCGACGAAATCATACACAGCTTGTCCAACTCCTAACCCTTTTGCCAAGTAAAGCAAAGCTATTAACGGCCATAACAAAGGAAGTCGGCTCATAATAAGAATAAATGAATCAATCCCTTCCACATAATGCTCATCAGTCATTCTCTTACTCAGCATACGCTGCTCCGCTTTAGACAAGTCTAATCGATAGCGCTCTACAATCCCTGGATCACGAAAGGAACGATACTGGATCAGATGAAAGAAATCTATTTTTTCAAGTCTGCTCACACTCGATCTACATAACGGGCACCACCCATCATAAAACACAATAATGCTTCTATCTTTATCTCGTTTAATAAGATCACTCCTCTTGAAATATTTTATTCTATATCAATATAAAGGATTATTTTGTTATTCCACGGATATAATATCCCATATACTCCCACTAGTCAATACAATTATTTAGAACTATTCAATATTTAATATTAGTAAATATTTTCTATATTTATTTGTAAGAGGGAGAGTCTTTTTTCATTTCTAAAAGAAAAAATTAGAGATTTCTCTCTCCTATGTACAGTTCTATTTTAGAATTTATATCACAGTTAAATTCTAAAATATTAGAATTTAATTTGTAACTATGGTATGATATGTCTAACCTTCATTTTAATATAGAGGATCTATTGTTCATTAAGTCTTTTAGCAGGATGCAATTGAACAGCACGAGGAGAGTGGAATTTTATGATAATAGCTTTTACATCTATAATCAGCATGGTAGTAGACTTTATTCTTACCCCTACTTTAATGGTATTGGTAATTATATACTTAACCAAGCAGATTAGAAAAGGATAATTATATGAACCCTTCACATAGGCTTAGTTTTTTATCTAATACGAGTATCGTTGAGTCGCTAGAGTTAACCGCAATCTTGACCAGGCTAACCTTTACTTCTCAAGGGTTAGCTTAATAAATGATATCCATATCCATATCTTTAATAGCTTGGGGGTGACCATGATAAACGCGGACTCTTCTATAAACATTCCTTCGTCTTACTGGAGGGCAATTATAAAAAATGACGCCAATTTTGATGGGAAGTTTTTTTATGGTGTAAAGACGACGAAAATTTTTTGCCGTCCCTCATGTAAATCAAAAGAGCCTTACAGAAGAAATGTAGTAATCTTCCAAAGTAAACAGGATGCTATTGCTCAACACTTCCGCCCTTGTAAACGGTGTAAACCAGATACCCTCTTGCCTCCAGAAGAGGAAAAGGTCCGAGAAATGTCCCAATGGATTCAAACTCACTTCTCCAAACCGATCACCCTAGAACTACTTGCCCAGCAGTATCATACCAGCCCATCTCACTTACAACGCTTATTTAAAAGAATACAAGGAAGAAGTCCTTTGGAAGAGGTACGCTTCAGGCGCATCGAGAAAGCAAAAGAATTGCTCACTCACACGGATCTTAGCGTAACCGACATCGGACTGGAGGTTGGTTATACACATACCTCCTATTTCATCACAACCTTTAAACGGGCAACGGGACTAACCCCTACTTTCTATCGCAAGAGATTTTTATGAGTTCATCAAAATGGAAGCACAAGAATGTGAAAGCTCTTCCTCTCTAAACACGCTATAATTTCGTGTAAAGCAAGTTCTCCAGGAAAGGAAGCGCTCATATGCACAAAACGATTAATCCTAAGATTTTATATTTTGGAACTCCAGTTGTCCTAGTAAGTACAGTAAATGAGGATGGGACGTTTAATCTCGCCCCCATCTCCTCTGCATGGTGGATGAGTCAATCATGTATGTTAGGCATGAGTGGACACTCGCAAACAGTAAGCAATCTTATACGAACAAAGGAGTGTGTATTAAATTTACCTTCTGCAGATCAGGTAAGGGAGGTAGATCAACTGGCTCTCTTAACAGGTAAAGATCCCGTCCCTCCGTATAAAGAGAAAATCGGATATACATTTGAAGCAGATAAATTTACGAAAGCTAATCTCACCCCTCTCCCCGCCCAAAAAGTTCATGCAGCACGAGTAAAAGAGTGTCCTGTCCAACTAGAAGCTACCGTCAGCCATATCCACTCTTTTGCTCAACCAAGTGCACTGAAAGCGATCGAGGTGAAAATTGTACGAGCTCATATTGACAACTCCCTTCTAACTGGGGAAGCGAAAGACCATATCGATCCTCACAAGTGGCGGCCTTTAATAATGAGCTTTTGTGAGTTCTTCAGCCTCAGTGAACAGCTCCATCCTTCTCGCTTAGCAGAACCTTTCTTGTCGCAATATACCCATAAATCATAAAACCCCGCATCTTAGATGCTTCACACTGCCAGCCTCTAATTCCTAGTGGCTGGCTTTTGGTATTTCTTTGTCTGACATTCCTCTGACGTATTCGCTTTATATCCTATAAACGTGAACACAATCCATGGAGGGAACAGCTATGAAACAACTATTCCGAAACCAGTTGCATATTATTTCCTTACTTTCTATCATGACCTTATCTTTCTTTCTCACTTTTTATAACATCACACAAGAAGGGTATGCCAACCTTTATTACTCGGCTGCTGTGCAAAGTATGCTGGAGAGTTGGCAAAACTTTTTCTTCCTCTCTTTCGATCCTGCAGGGGTGGTTACTGTAGATAAACCCCCCCTAGGGTTTTGGATCCAAACCCTCTTTGCCAAGCTACTCGGATATGAGGGATGGGTGATCATCCTTCCCCAAGCATTAGCCGCATCGCTTTCTGTCGGACTCATCTATCTGTTAGTTGCCAAGTGGAGCGGTAAAACAGCAGGCTTGATATCCGCCCTGCTCTTAGCTCTCACACCCGTTGCTGTGGCCACGGCACGCAATAACACCGTAGATAGTTTACTGGTACTCGTCCTGCTATTGGCAACCTGGGCTCTCTTTCGCGCTGTAGAGAAAAACCAATCCAAATGGCTTTTCCTCAGTGCGGTATTGATTGGGCTCGGCTTTAACATCAAAATGCTGCAAGCGTATATGGTGCTACCCGCCTTTCTCCTCTTTTATCTCATCAGTGCGCGCCACACTCGCGTGAAAAAGGCAGTAAATAGTTTGATCGCTGCAGTATTGGTGCTGGCTGTCTCCTTTTCTTGGGCACTGACCGTCGATGCGGTTCCTGCTGATGAACGCCCCTATATCGGGAGTTCACAAGATAATACAGTGATGGAGCTAATCTTTGGTCATAACGGTATCTCCCGCTGGGCAGGTGGTAATAAAGCGGATGATAGTAACTCTCTACCTGATGACACTATGAAAAACAATTCTAATGAAAATTTACCCCCTGCCCCGAATGAGCGCCCATCACCTAGTGAAGGAAATGGCTCTCCACCTGAGCGACCGCAAGCGGGTGCTGATGGAAATGCCTCCCCACCTGGGCAACCGCAAGCGGGCGCTGATGGAAATAGAGGACCCAGAGAGCAGACAGCCGCTCCAGGGGGACAAAACGAAATCGGTTCACCGGGTCTATTCCGTCTCTTCGACTCACAGTTAGTCGGGCAAGCAAGCTGGCTATTACCTTTCGTCCTATTCGCTTTAGTCGCTTTAGCAAAAGGGATACGTCGATACAAAGAAACATCGTTATCGCATCACTTCACTTTATTTTGGCTCACGTGGCTTATTCCAGCTGTAACCTTCTTCAGTTTCGCCTCCTTTTATCATCGTTACTATCTCGTTATGCTAGCACCCGCAATTGCGGCATTAGCAGGTAGTGGATGGGTGGCGATGTGGAAGGAATGGCAGCAGAGGGATTCGTGGCGTGCGTGGCTATTGCCTAGTGCTGTGATCGTCACCGCTACTGTCCATCTGGCCATTGTTTATCAATATGAAGGGGTTAGTACCTGGCTTTCGCCACTCATTCTTTTCGCTACCATCATAAGCCTCGTGCTTCTTTTCTATCGTAGCTGGCACGTAAGATGGAAACCAAAAGCTGTGCTTATTCTCACTGTATTAGCACTAAGTATCGCTCCTTTATACTGGTCGTTTACCCCCATGATATACGGAGGAGCTCTTCTCCCCTACGCGGGGCCAGAACTAGAATATGAGCGCAACAACCAGGGAGGAAGCAACAACGAAATCACGGATTATCTTGTTTCTCAGTATGACGAGGGCGAGTATCTGGTATTGGGACAAAGCTCACATGAAGTCTCTTCATTCATCATTGAAACTGGACTGCCGGCTGTAGCTTATGGTGGTTTTAACGGCGGAGATCAAGCATTAACCTTAACAGAGATTAAAGAACTCGTCGCCACAGGAAAAGTAGAATACGTCCTGCTTAGTGATGGCGGAAGGAACGGTTCACGAGGAGGAAATCAAGAAATTTCCCAGTGGCTCCAAGCTAACAGTGAACGAGTGGAGTTAGATTCCACACCATCTGCTGAATCCAATACAGATGAGGCTAATGGTGCCAGGCGTCAATCCTCCCTCTATCGAATTACCGTAACAGACAAATAAACCATGGGGGGGACTCCCCCTTTCTAGAAAGGAGCCATTTCGATGACGGCCACTAGCCTAAAAAAAGAAGAAGAAATCATGTACTCTGTTATCGTCCCGATGTACAACGAGGAAGAAGTAATCGCCCTCTGTTACGAACGCCTCTGTGAAGTGATGAAAAACGTCGACGCGCCTTACGAGCTCATCTTTGTGAACGACGGTAGTCAAGACCGAACAAAATCCATTGTAGAGACACTGTGCACCGCTGATCACCACTTACGCATTATCAATTTTTCTCGCAACTTTGGTCACCAACCCGCAATCACAGCCGGGATGGAGGCAGCCCGTGGAGAAGCGATCGTTGTTATTGATGCTGACTTACAAGATCCACCCGAACTCATTCTAGAGATGATCGCTAAGTGGAAGCAAGGATATGATGTCGTCTACGCAAAGCGCAGAGAAAGGAAAGGGGAGTCTTTTTTTAAGAAGGCGACCGCCGCCCTCTTTTACCGTACACTCCACTTCATGACGGATATCTCTATCCCTCTCGATACAGGTGACTTCCGTCTGCTCGACCGAAAAGTGTGCGCTGCGCTTACCCTTTGCAAAGAACGAAATCGCTTTGTACGTGGGCTCGTCAGTTGGGTCGGCTTTAAACAAACGGCTGTCGAATATGAACGACATGAGCGCCATGCAGGACAAACCAAATATTCTTTGAAAAAGATGATACGACTATCTCTTGATGCTATCACCTCTTTCTCCAATAAGCCGCTCATTTTAGCCATTTATCTAGGTTTTCTGCTCGCAAGTACTGGATTTCTCGCTCTCTTCTATCTCATGTACTTGAAGTTATTTACGACCCAGGTGATAGCAGGTTGGACCTCGATTATGTCGCTCAACATTATCTTTTTCGGTGTCACCCTATTCATGCTAGGTGTAATCGGGCAATATATCGCTCGTATCTTTGACGAAGTGCGAGAGCGTCCCCTATATATTATTGAAAGCCAACGAGAAAGGGGCAGGTATCTTGATACGCAACCGGATGCACTTGTTGCTAAAAACGAAGACAACACTTGAGCTCTTCCGTTTTACAGTGGTGGGCATACTGAATACCTGCATCGATCTCCTCATCTTTATCTTGCTACTAAACTGGTTTTCTTTCCCACCCATATGGGCACACCTATGTGCCTATATGGCAGGAGTGGGTAACAGTTATATCTGGAACAAGCGGTTCACCTTTCGTATAAAAGAAGAAGCAATTATATCCAATTCATTTATATACTTCTCTTTATTTCAATTAATCTTACTCACACTATCTACTTTTATTTTAAGTATTCTCCTCCTGTTAGGTGCTCCATTATATGTCGCCAAGGGAGGCGCTATCTGCATAGGACTCTTGCTTAATTTCATCGGTAGCAAACAATTGTTTCGCTCCGTAACACCATACAACACCCCACCATTGAAAGGAGAAGATAACGATGCGTGTTAAAACAGCCATCATCCCTGCTGCAGGTCTCGGCACTCGCTTATTACCAGCCACGAAAGCTCTACCCAAGGAGATGCTACCCATCGTCGACAAACCGACGATTCAATATATTGTCGAGGAAGCCGTTCAATCAGGAATAGAAAATATTATTATTGTGACGGGAAAAGGAAAGAGAGCAATCGAAGACCACTTCGATACTGCCTTTGAATTAGAAACTCGTCTTAAAGCTCATTCCAAGCATAAATTGCTGCAAAAAGTACGCCATTCCTCTCAGTTAGCAAACATCTACTATGTCCGCCAAAAAGAGCCACGCGGTTTAGGTGATGCCATCCAATGCGCACAACATTTCATCGAAAACGAACCCTTCGCTGTGCTGCTTGGTGATGATATCGTACAAGCAGAAAAACCGTGTCTGCAACAACTAATAGAACAATTTGAGCGTGTTAATCGCTCCATTATCGGGGTACAACGGGTTCCCGCTCACCAGACACATCGCTATGGTATCATTGCGCCTGCCCCTTCAACAGGTAGCTTACTCAGGGTTGAAGATTGCATAGAAAAACCAACCTCCCATCCACCCTCTCACATGGCGATCATGGGACGCTACATCTTTACACCAGATATCTTTACGTCCCTTGCACAAACGCCGATAGGAAGGGGAAATGAAATTCAACTTACCGATGCCATTCGTTTACTGATCGCCACTCAAGATGTATTTGCTTACCCATTCTCCGGAACCCGTTACGATGTAGGAGAAAAACTTGGTTTTATCACGACCAATGTGGAGATGGCACTTCAACAACCGGAGTTACGTGACAATCTCCTCCACTATCTACGTCAGCTCCTTCGTACAGAAGAGCAATCTGCTACCTTATCTACACCCACAAGAACCAAAGTAAGCAAGGAGGAGAATCAGACATGCCCATCTTAATTTGTGGAGGTTTAGGCTATATCGGCAGTCATGCAACATGGGCTCTAATTGAGGAGCACGGGGAGGAGGTCGTCGTTATCGATAACTTAGCTCAAGGTCACCTCGCTGCCAACATTGCAGGAGCACACCTATATGTAGGTGACTTGGGCGATGAGCAATTGCTCGACACCATCTTTACCACCCACGATATTGAAGCGGTCATTCATTTCGCCGCTTCTTCCCTTGTCGGAGAAAGTATGATTCATCCATTGCAGTATTACAAAAATAATGTATTAGCCACGTACACTCTCCTTGCAGCGATGCAAAAACACGATGTTCGCAAAATAGTCTTCTCTTCTACTGCCGCTGTCTATGGTGAGCCTGCATCAATTCCAATAGTTGAAACCACACCCCCTCAACCCCACAATCCTTACGGGGAAACAAAATGGGCCAGTGAGCGCTTACTCCATTGGTGCGATCACGCTTATGGAATCAAAGCTGTTATCCTTCGCTATTTTAATGTTGCTGGAGCACATGTGAGCGGAAAAATCGGAGAAGATCATGAACCCGAATCCCACCTTATCCCCTTGATATTACAAGTTGCCCTCGGCAAGCGGCAAGAAGTAACCATCTTTGGCGATGATCATCCCACCCCTGATGGTACTTGTATTCGTGATTACATTCATGTGACTGATTTAGTAAATGCTCACTCCTTAGCTCTCGATAAATTACGTCGGGATGAAGAGAGCGCAACCTACAACTTAGGAAACGGCCAAGGATATTCTGTACAGGAAGTAATCGCAACAGCTCGACGCATCACCACCCATCCCCTTCCAATCGCAAAAGCAGCCAGGCGTTCAGGTGATCCCGCTATCCTTGTCGCTTCCTCACACAAGGCAGAAAAAGAATTAGGATGGAGCCCGTCACACTCCAGTTTAGAAAATATCATCGCCAGTGCCTGGCGCTGGCACTCGCAACATCCTGATGGGTACAAATAAACGGGATGAAGATAAAACAAACGGATGAGACTATGTGTCTCATCCGCCGTTTACATATTATGAGTTTCTCTAACCTAATTCAGCGTAAAGAGGAAACTTTTGATTTAATTGAGCAACCCGTGCCCGTGCTTCCTGCTGTACATGCTCGTCTTCCGGATGGGAGAGCGTAATCGCCATCACCTCAGCAATCTCATGCATCGCGTCTCGATCCATACCCCGTGTAGTAACTGCCGCGGTACCGACGCGCAAACCACTTGTAACAAACGGACTCTCCGGATCGAATGGAATCGCATTTTTATTCGTAGTAATACCAATTTCATCTAGCAGATGCTCAGCTTTTTTACCTGTAAGTTGAAAAGGACGAACGTCTATTAAGAGGAGATGATTATCCGTCCCACCTGAAATCAACTTAAACCCTTTAGAAAATAACGCTTCTCCCAACTCAGCAGCATTATCAATAATTTCTTGAGAGTACTGCTTAAAAGAATCCGACAATGCTTCCCCAAAGGCGACTGCTTTAGCTGCAATCACATGCATCAGCGGTCCTCCCTGTATGCCTGGAAAGATGGCTTTATCTACTTTCTTCGCATGTTCGCTCTTGCAGAGGATCATCCCTCCACGAGGTCCACGTAAGGTTTTATGGGTTGTAGTCGTAACAAAATCAGCGTAAGGAACCGGGTTGGGATGTAAACCTGTCGCTACTAAGCCTGCGATATGCGCCATATCCACCATAAAGTAACAGCCCACTTCATCAGCTATCGCTTTCATGCGTTTAAAGTCTATTTGGCGGGGATATGCACTCGCCCCTGCAACCAACAACTTTGGTTTATGCTCCAAGGCGATGCGGCGAACTTCTTCGTAATCAATACGATGGGTGTTCTCATCTACACCATACGATACAAATTGATACAACTTCCCGGAAAAGTTAACCGGACTCCCATGCGTCAAATGGCCGCCATGAGCCAAGTCCATTCCCAAAACCGTATCGCCTGGGTCCAGTACGCTATAATAAACAGCCATATTGGCTTGAGCACCCGAGTGCGGCTGTACGTTGGCATGCTCTGCACCAAATAGCTTTTTCGCACGTTCACGCGCTAGTTCTTCTGCTTCATCAACAAACTCACAGCCACCATAGTAACGCTTTGCTGGATACCCTTCAGCATATTTATTGGTTAATACACTTCCTAGTGATTCTAATACTGCCTGGCTAACAAAGTTTTCTGATGCAATCAGTTCAATTTTCCCCTGTTGTCGTGCCAATTCACATGCAATGATCTTTGCTATTTCTGGATCTTGATTACGAAGATGTTTCACTTTTCTCCCTCCTCTTGATAGACCGATCTTAATTCATCTTTTCTCTTTCTCTTTTATTGTAGCAGAAGAGTCATCCTCAGTCGTATATATTCCCGCCTTGCTACCCATTAATCTTCACAAACATAAACAGCCCGTGCACCACCAATCAATTTTGGGCGAGATTTTGCTAATGTAATATGTGCTTCCCCAATGGAACGCAGACTGACGCGTACTGGCACGCAGACCTCCCTCATATGCATCCCAATTAAAGTGTCGCCAATATCTAAACCAAGATCAGCTTTCCCCCTGAGCGACTCAACTAACACTGCATCCGTAAATTTACGAAAAGCCGCCGCCGCCATCGCTCCGCCAGCTCCTACAACAGGGATAGCCGCAACTTCTTGTAGATCCCTCTTCTCCATGGTACTTCGTTCTACCACCAACGCACGGTTAAGGTGTTCACAGCATTGGATCGCTAATTGAAATGACCTTTCCTGTTGCCACTTCAACAATACCTGCAAGAGGGATTCCGCAACCCCCTCACTACCTGACGTACCGATATGGTTCCCCATAACCTCACTGGTGCTCACACCAACCACTAGTAGCTTCCCTGCGGTAAGCTCGCACTGGTGCTCCAGCTCGTGTAGCACTTGTTCCAATTGTGTTCCTATCCCCACGTTCCCTTCCATACTCCTCATCCCTCCAAAGAGTGGATCTTCTCTACACGACGTTGATGCCGGCCCCCAGCATAGCTACTTTCTAACCAGGCACTTACGATCTCATGTGCTAATCCAGCACCTACAACGCGCTCCCCGATCGCTAAAATATTAGCGTTATTATGTTCACGTGCCATCCGAGCCGAAAAGGTATCGCTTACGACCGCACAGCGAACCCCATTCACCTTATTGGCTGCAATCGACATGCCGATGCCTGTCCCACAAACGAGTATGCCTAACTCCACCTCAGCTGCGACCACTTTTTTAGCGACGATCCCCGCATAGTCAGGGTAATCGACCGAGTGAGCGTCGTCATAACAACCCACATCGACAACGTCAATCTCCATCTCTTCTAATAGTGAAACAAGAGACTGCTTCAACTTTAATCCACCATGATCAGACCCTATCGCTAACCTCATCTTTTTCATTCCTCTCTTCTTTTGTCTATCGAGAACGTGTTAATTGCGTCACTAACTGATCGATTAAGCGTTCCAATTCATTGTAACTACTGCGATACACCTCGACACTCCCACTAAAGGGATCCTGAATATCTTGTCGAAAACCGCGTTCATTTAATTCGTTTAGAAGGCGGGCCTGCTCCTGCAAAAGCTCTTCTAGCTCCCTCTTCTTAGTTGCTGTCCCCTCTTCTTTTTTTTCCAGCGCATGCTTATATAAAGCATGCTTCGTCTCAATATCCACATGCAGACGGTCTAGCTCCATCAATAAATGACCCACTTGCTTATCTCTTTGCACGTATTCACGCAACGTATAAATTTTATCCAGGTACTGCGGATATGAGCGCACCAAAATCTCCTTATGTGTCATCGTCATCGTCAGAACCAAATCAGCTGCTTGTATCAACTCCGTTGTTACCGTCTGAGAACGATGACCACTACCGTCCAGCCCCTTTTCACGGAGAACAATTTGCGCATGTTCTGACATCGATAAATCGCTAACTGCAGCTACACCAGCTGAATGAACCGTGAGATGCAATCCTTTTTTACGCGCTTTCTCTTTGAGTAACACCTCCGCCATCGGACTGCGGCACGTATTACCCGTACAAACAAAAAGTATGTTTTCCATCCCTTCTACCTCCAACAAACGTATGCAAAACTTTTAGGAACCGTGTAAATGATGCAGGAAGTACATCAATATAATTCCGAAGATCAACCCCAACCATCCCCCTAATTGATCAATGCGCAGGGATCGGGGGCCTACTTCACTCACCACCCAAATCATCGTGGTGGCTGCCATCATTAAACCGACGGCAACGACTGAAGGGTACGCGACTAAATATTTATACCCAATCCAAGCACCTATAGGAAGAGCACCACATGTAATTAAAGTGAGCAGTACAATAAAAAGTGGAGAACGACCTGCCGCTAGTAACGGTGCTGCTAAACCAATCCCCTCAGGGACATTATGAATTGCAATCGCAAAGGCCAAATGTAAGCCCATCGCATGTTCCATACCAAAGCCAATCCCGATAGCCGCTCCCTCGGGAGCGTTATGTGCAGCAACTGCAATCATGAGATACAAACCTAATCTTTCTAATTCCGCTTGATGATTGGGTTGAAGGAAACGATCCTCCCTATGAAACTGTTTTAACAGCATCATTAAGGAGAGCCCCCCTCCTACTCCCAACGCCAGATGAGGAATATCTCCATACCGAATCGCAGTCGGAAGTAAATCTAACCATGACACCATAATCATCACACTGGCAGACATCCCTAAGGCAAAGGAGATCATGCGACTAGAAAGCGATCGCTTCCAAATCACGATCATCGCTCCGACCAACGTGGCACTACCCGACAGGAAGCTGAAGATAATCGCATCACTCACTCTGATTCGCCCCTCACCATAGAAATTTACACCCGAGTAAGATTAAAATCGTGCCACCGATCGCTTCACTGTAATCACCCAACCAATCACCAGAAGTACGTCCTAACATCATTCCAAGGGCAGCCATGCAGGCGCTCGCAAATCCAAACAACAGTACCGCAATCAAGAGGTTCGATCGAAATAAACCAATCGACAATCCAGCTGACAATGAATCTACGCTCACACTGAAGGAGAAAAATATGATTCCAATCCAATGCTGTGGATGTATCCCTCTACTCTTCTTTCCTTTCCACAGACTACTGAGCAACATGTGACCTCCGAGGAGGAAAAATAGGCTCCCTCCCACAAGGGTTCCTATCTCTTGAAACACCTGACTTAAATATCCACCAATCACATATCCGAGCAGAGGCATCGCCATGTGAGACAACCCAATCCATGTACTGATTATCACCACTTGTCGGAACAAAATTCCTTTTACACCAATCCCGATCCCTAGCGAGAAGGCATCCAAACCGAGAGCAATCGCAATCATTGATAAGGTCATCAGTTGACCCCATTGCGGCAATGTCAACTCCATCCAAGCGCCCTCCCACCTGTAGCTTGTCTTCCTTGGATGGATATGCAAATGCTAGTACAATCAGAACAGGGAAGAAAAGGAGGTGGGACTTCTATGGGGTGAGAGCATGCCTTTCCCCGCTTTTTGCAACCGATTCATCACGGAGTCAAATAGACCGACTGACGGAAAAGTTTCCGCCAAAATTACTTGAGCTTCCATCTGGTCACATTGACGCAATGCACGAAAAAGATGGTGAGCAACACTGCTTGGATCAGAGCGTCGCCCACAAAGAATTACCGCATGATCACCATACGCCGACTGATGCTCTTCCGTCGTTAAGATCGCAACCTTCAGATCGAGTGCGCATGCTTCATCAGCCAATCTTTGAATATGAAGGACTTGCTCTTCTGGCTTTCCGTCTACCAACCATAAATCCCCCATAGGAGCATAATGACGGTACTTCATGCCAGGCGAGCGGGGGCGAACGCTCCCCTCTATCAAGGCAGGATCCACCTGTAGCTGTGGAACCACCTCCATTAATTGTTCACGAGCAATGCCCCCTGGTCTGAGGAGCATAGGGATGTCGCCACTTACGTCAACGACTGTCGATTCTACCCCAATTCCTGTCGATCCACTATCCAATAATCCGCCTATTCTCCCCTGCAAATCACTCCACACGTGAGCCGCTTCTGTTGGACTAGGTCGCCCTGAGCGATTAGCGCTAGGTGCTGCGATAGCCAGATTTGTCTCTTTCAACAGTGCCTCGGCTACGGGATGCCGGGGAAAACGTATTCCCACTGTATCTAAGCCTGCAGTCACCGGTGTGGCAACCGAACCGTTATGAGGGAGAATGAGTGTTAAAGGCCCCGGCCAAAAGTGATACATCAACCGTTCTGCCACAGATGAAACGCCCGATACCAGTTGTTCAACCTGCGAGAGTTGTCCAATATGAACGATCAACGGGTTATCGGCTGGGCGACCTTTTGCGCGAAAGATTTCATATACTGCCTCTTCTGAGGTAGCATCCGCCCCCAGCCCATACACTGTTTCTGTCGGAAAAGCGACTAATTTACCTTTCATTAACATTTGCGCTGCTTGCTGTAGCGAATTGCGCTCGTCCTGATTCCAAGGTGGATGAGATGAAACCTCCCACCTCTGAGTCTTCCGTTCATCCAACTGCTGTTCACCTTCCCTATGAAATATCTTCTTCATCATACCATCTCATCTTGGCAAAACAAAACGCCCCTCGGCTACGGTTAGAGGCGGTCATGTAAGAACATGATATGGGTAAGTTACACTTGTGACTGCTTGACTTGGCTCAAAGATGTGACCATCAGCACTCCACCTTTTTCACGCGCATGGTGTATATGGTCAGATTTTTTTAACTCTACAGGTAATACTTCCCACGGAACCTGCGTAAAGCCTGCCTCCTCAAAAAACCGTTTAGTCACTCCGGCAAAGAGGTACACCTTGGTTAATCGTAAGTATTGTGCAAAGGAGAGCGCTGCCCCGAACAATTCTAAGCCTACTTTTCCATTCCAAACCTCACTTTCTATTACAAAGGAACGCAATAATCCCTCGTCTCCATATACTTCGATTCCGACAGCTCCTAAAATTTGTTCATCCTCTTCTCGTTCAATCACAAGAAAGTGATCAATATGCTTGTCCACCCCCTCTTCATGTAGACCCGCTTGACAAAGCAGTTGACATATAGGAGTGATATCACGTTCCTCCGCACGTCTAATCAAAAACATTATAGGTCCCCTCCTCGTTCTCTCGCATCTCTTTCAATTTATACGCACTAGAGAAGAGGAATATCACTTTTTTCAGCTACACAAAACAAAAACCCTGTCCCACTGGAACAAGGATGGTATAACCCCTTTTATTTAAATAGTCCGGTGAAAAATTCCTTCAGGGAGTCGACGAAGAAGAACCTTACCTCAACCGGCTTGTCTTTTGTGGATGTAGTAACTGTACGCGTAACTGGATTGGCTAATGCCTCTGCCTCTGCCACCATCGCTGTCGCTTGTGAGATTTTCTCATCTTCTGAGACGGCGTCGCCATTACTCATATCGACAAAACAGAGAGGTGGAAAGAGAACACACCACCAATTATCCCCTTCCCCTTCCCCGATTGTGATACGGAGTGCTTCATACTCACCTGCAGGATAAACACGGTTACCATACATTTTTGTAGGGAAGGGAACTTGTCCAAAGTCTACATCCACTTCATAATCGTAGCCATGCTGCTTCACAATTTTAGCTGCTAATCCTTCAAATGTGGGAATGTGATCTTTTACTAGTGAACGCGCTTCTACTAAGGTATTAGGTTGATTTACCCATCCCCCCATCTCCTCTAGCACGGCATCCCTTACTTTCTGCTTCAGTGCCTGATCTTGCACAGTATCGCTGTTGGCTAAAATTCGGAGGCGTATCGACTCCTCTGGAATCGCAGTGTCATTTTCTTGAAAGGTTGTCGCCGCTACTACAGCATCTTCACCATTGGTCAGGTACAGAAAACCGCTTACTAATGCCGCTATCATCAATAAAAATGTATAAGTGCGTATTCGCATAAAATGAAGCCCCCTCATGAAACTGTTATCTTCATTATGGACAGGCTCCATTCCATTTAATCATTGACGGGCAGAAAAGAGCGATCTTTTTCCCTTTTCTATGTGCGCCACCCGATTACCATGCGCTCAATCCCAGCCAGATCAACTTTCACCTCTACATGCTCCAACCACTCCTCCAAGAGAGCAGCTACTTCTTCGCCTTGGCCTGCTCCCACTTCAAATGCGATCATCCCCCGCTCTTTTAAACACGATTGTGCCTGCTTACTGAGGATGCGATAGGGAGATAAGCCATCCTCTCCTCCATCAAGCGCCAAGTGGGGTTCATGGGAGCGTACTTCTACTTGCAAGGATGCGATCTCTACACTGGGAATATAGGGAGGGTTAGAGACGATGATATCCAGCTCCACCCCTGTCTGTATGAGCGGGGTGAGCCACTCACCTTCAGACCAGTTCACTCGCTCGCCTACACCCAATTGATTCGCATTCTGCTTAGCAACCTGCAAGGCAGCGGATGACACATCAATAGCAAAACATTGCCACTGTGGGCGTTCTAACGCCAATGTAGTAACGATTGCCCCACTGCCTGTACCGATGTCAGCCATCTTTAACTCTGACTCCTGCCACAGCTTGTCCGCTCGCTGTAGCACCGCCTCTATTAAAAGCTCTGTCTCCGGACGTGGAATCAACACAGAAGGGTTGACAGCGAAGACGCGTCCATAAAACTCATGCTCACCCAATATATACTGTATGGGGTATCCACTGCTTCGCTGTTGTAACATATCTTCTAGTTGGGAAGCTAGTGTAGAGGGAAAAGGGTGATCTAACTGTAGAAAATAGGATGTTCTTTCAAGCTGTAATAGATGAATCATCATCCATTCCGCTTCTCGGTCTGCGCTTTCGATTCCATGCTCACGTAAAAAAGAAGAAGCCTGTCGGTAGGCTTCCCGAATCGTACCTAGTTTATGCATCGAATGGTTCCTCCATTCTATTCGCTTGCCTCTTTCAGGAGTGAGGATTGCTCTTCTAAAACGAGTGAATCAATCACTTCATCCAAATCACCATCTAGGATTAGCTCCAGCTTATGCAGCGTTAACCCTATCCGGTGGTCGGTTACCCGACTTTGCGGATAGTTATAGGTTCGGATACGCTCACTGCGATCTCCTGAGCCCACTTGAGATTTTCGAGCGTCTGCCATCTTTGCCGCTTCTTCTTGTTGCTTCTGATCCAACAGACGAGCTCGTAGTACGCGCATCGCTTTATCTTTATTCTTAATCTGTGACTTTTCATCCTGGCACGAAACCACCACACCGGTTGGAAGGTGCGTAATCCGTACCGCAGACTTAGTCGTATTTACACTTTGTCCTCCCGGCCCACTGGAACAAAATGTATCAATGCGCAAATCCTTATCATGAACTTCAATATCTACTTCTTCCGCTTCTGGCAACACAGCGACAGTAGCTGTGGATGTGTGAATACGTCCCCCTGACTCCGTAGTTGGTACACGTTGCACACGATGAGCACCACTTTCATACTTTAAGCGACTGTACGCTCCCCTCCCCTGAATAGAGAAGACTACTTCTTTAAAGCCGCCTAGGCCAGTGGTGTTCGTTTCTAAGATTTCAGTCTTCCAACCTAAACGCTCTGCATAGCGAGAGTACATACGATACAGATTGGAAGCAAATAACGCTGCTTCTTCCCCCCCAGCTGCGCCCCGAATCTCGACAATAACGTTTTTATCATCATTGGGATCTTTTGGAAGAAGCAATACTTTGATGCGTTCTTCAAGCGATTCTTTCGCTGTGGTCAGCTCATCAATCTCCGCTTTTACCATTTCACGCATCTCATCGTCCATTTTATCTGCTTGCATGGAACGAGCACCTTCTAATTCTTCAAGGACTTGCTTATACTCCATATATGCTTGATGTTTTCCCTCTAAATCAGATTGCTCTTTTGAATATTGACGTAACCGCTTCGGGTCATTTAACACTTCTGGATCCATAAGGAGGCGATTCAACTCCTCATAGCGATCATGAATCGATTCCAATCGATGTAACACAGGCACTTCACTCCACTTCTAAAATAAGCCACTCCTCCTATTATAGTTGACCGAGGCAGGAAGCGTCAAAGCCGGGTATACCGCCACCGCTGACTGGGAATAGCCTAAAGCTAGAGAAATGATGGAGTAACCCCCCTTTTTACTTCTCCACTCCCCTAAAATCTGATAGGATGGAGTAAGAAATCATAATAGAACGTGAGGCGATTGGTTTGTTAGAAATCTTATCGATGATATTCACCTTTCTCCCGTTTATCTTCATTCTCGTACTCGCTAATGTCGTAGATCGGTTACGATCAGGAGGAGACAACCCATCTGCCGGAACGGTTGTGGGAGTTATTACGATTCTTCTTACTGTCGGTTTACTCCTACTCTCATGGTTGTTAGCGATCGGTAACATGATGCTACCCGCTTTTACGGGAGAAACCATCACACAAGCAAACACGTCCGCACTGTTTATGGAGAAACTTCCTTATATCGTCGGAATCAGCATTTCCACGCTATTGGGTATGTTCTTGCTCATTCCAGCCGTGCGACGACTAGTGGCAAAAGTGATTCCCATTAACCCCACACAGCAAGTACACGCTGTCTCCCTCTCCTTTTCCACCCTGATCCTGTTGCAAATGTTTATGACATTAGGAATGGGACTAGACAGTTTAGCCGATTTGGAGCAGCAGATGCCACTTGCATCCATCTGGGCACAAGATATTATGCTCTTCATCCTGGGATTACTTGGAGTTGGGTGGGTGGTTCGTCATCAGTTGACTCCCACTTTGAATCGATTAGGCATCGTTTTACCCACCCTTTCTAATGTGGCAACAGGAGTATTTATGGGCTTTGCTTTATTTGCGATTATCATCAGTATTGAGTTGATTTTCAACTATTTAGGTATAGCGATGACAAATAAAGAAGTTGAAGATGCGACAGAAAGTTTGATCGGGCCTCTAACCGCATCCCTTCCGGGTGTGCTTACACTCGGGTTCGCCGCTGCACTCGGAGAAGAAACGATCTTTCGTGGTGCATTATTGCCCCGCTTTGGTCTCGTATTAAGCTCACTCTTATTCGCCTTACTCCACAGCCAATATGGATTGAGCTCCTCTACATTTATCGTCTTTATACTCGGTCTAATCCTTGGAGTCATTCGCATGCGCACCAACACAACGACAGCTATGCTTACGCATGCCACCTATAATATCTCACTCGGTCTTATCGCCCTGTACGCGACATAAGAAAGCTAAAAGCGGAGGAAAATTTATTCCTCCGCTTTTGCTATGCTCCTACTCTGCTGTTCCTCCCAAGAGGCGCTCTAACCAAGAAGTTGGTTTCTTTTTCACCTTGACATCCACACGATACCGAGGCATCGCTATTTGCACTTTTTTCTCCACCTCGGTTTGTAAGCGTGCCATTTCTTGCTTATTTAACTGAGCGACAGGGACCACATTTACTTCTGCATCAGGACCTGTGATCCTAGCTTTTGCCTCTTTTACCCCATTTACCATCTTTGCTGTCTCTACCATTTTCTTTTGATCACTACCCACAGTTGCTGTGTTCCAATCGCCAACGCGTAAATTGGGATTAGCATTGGACAAACCGTGATAACCATCATCACTTTTATAGCGCTGATTCGCCTCTTGCTCAGAAGAACAAGCTGTAACAAGTCCTATTACGAGTAGTACCAGCAAAAATCCTTTTCCGATTCGCTTGAGCATAAAGGCACCTCCCTGTCCTTAGTATGTACAAAGGACAAGGCTAGAGATGATGCTATTTTGTACCACTACTCTACAGTTCTACTTGGTGACAGTGACGACAACGCGCCTCATACTGTTCAGCCGCACCCACTTGAATTATCGAATCATCCTTTTTCGCTGGTTGCTGCTGCAATAAACGCTGTGTACGGCTAGCAGGAGCCCCGCAATGAACACAGATAGCTTGCAGCTTCGTAACGTGTTCGGCAACGGCTAATAACTGCGGTGTGGGACCAAATGGGTGACCACGAAAATCTTGATCCAAACCTGCACAAATCACTCTTTTTCCTTCTGTTGCCATCCGGCTAGCCACTTCTACAATTTCGTCATCAAAAAACTGTACCTCATCGATTGCTACAACCTGCACTTCATCCGGTAAGCTAGCCCAAATTTCTTGCGCAACATTTACCGAGATGGCCTCCACATGAAGACCATTATGTGAACTGATCTCCCCTGCCCGATAACGATCATCAATCTTGGGCTTATAAACAACAACTCGCATCCTTGCAATACGCGCGCGTCGAATTCGCCGGATCAACTCTTCGCTCTTACCCGAAAACATTCCTCCGCAGATAATCTCAATCCACCCCTCACGCGGAGGAATCGCACCTTGTTGCATATATATGATGTTCATCTCCTTCTTCCCCAGTTAAAAAGCAAAAACAGGCGAGCTAGGCGCTCACCTGTTTCCGGAAAAAACCATCCCACATGGCTCTTCCTATCTTATGAAGTAATTACTTCATGTTATATTTTTTCTTAAAGCGATCGACACGACCACCTGCGTTGATCAGTTTCTGCTTACCTGTATAGAAAGGATGGCATTCCGAACAAATATCCACACGCAAGGATTCTTTGGTCGAACCTGTTTCAAATGTGTTACCGCATGCACATGTCACGGTCGTCATTTTATATTCGGGATGAATTGCTGTTTTCATAACCCTCACCTCTTTCTTCTACCCATCCGCTATTCGTATCTTGAAACTCTGGATCATTATAGCATGCCACATCTTTTTTCGCAACAGAGGTGCTGATCTTGTACATTTATGGTAGGACGGAGAGAGGATCAATCGGATTATCATGCTTTCGCACCTCCAGATGGAGATGAACACCCGTAGAGTCCCCGGTCGTTCCCATATATCCCAGTGCTTCTCCCCTACCTAACCGTTGCCCTTTACTAACAATGAGCTTACTTAAGTGTGCATAGTACGTAACCCAACCACCACCATGATCAACGACAACTAAATTTCCGTAGCCACCACTATAGCCTGCGCGGGTGACCTCACCCGCTTTAGCACTTACAATAACATTGGCCGACTTGTTAGCGTTGGTGATATCCATCCCCTTATGCATGGCACCTCCACGCCAACCAAAACGACTGGTGATTTGCCCTTTTACTGGCCAGATAAAACCAGAAGTAGCATCCACCTTCGCCTTCGATTTCGATGTGGCTAATGCCACTTTCTCTTTTTTGATTTTTTCTTTACTGGGAACGCGAATAACCTGTCCTACGTAGAGAAGTTCTAAATCTTCCTTTTCATTTAGTACGCGCAACAAAGAAGGACTGGTCTTATATTTCTTTGCCAGACTCTTGATCGTATCTTTTTCCTGAACACGCACACGCTTTACTTGGTACGGCATCTTAATCTTTTGACCTGGGTAAATTGCCCAATCGTTGGTAATTCCGTTGTGAAGAGCGATCTCTTTGGGAGTAGTTCCATACTTTCTTCCAATTCCATAAAGAGTATCCCCCCCTTTAACACGATAGACGACTTCATCCAATACAGGGGTGGCCAAATGGTCTTCATCCACGGATGCGATCGGATTTAAATACTGCACCAGTGCTTGTTGCGCAACTTTCTCTTCTTTGGTATCCATACGCTCTGGTGGGAGGAATTCATCTGTATCCATGGCCAGTGCGGTTGAACTGTTACCAGTAACCCAAGTTACTGTACATAAGGAAAGCGAAGAAGCGAGAAGGGCTTTTTTATTGGTCATCTCATCACCTCGCACCTAGGTTTCATAAAAGAAAAATAAGTTCTCTCCAATCCTTATGTGCGGGAATGAGACAGTATGACACTTCCTTTAAGAAGCATTTGTGGAGGAACGGGGGTTGTTCGTCTGTAATGAGGATAAAAATTCTTCGTTTGTCTTATAATAGCGCAGTTTTCGCAAAAACGCTTCCACGTAATCTGGGCTATCAGACATCGTTTTGCGCAGTGACCACAACTTTTCTAAATCCTCTTTCGATAAAAGTAGCTCTTCACGCCTTGTCCCAGAGCGTCGCAAGTCGATAGCCGGAAATACCCGTCGCTCGGCTAATCTTCGTTCAAGATGAAGTTCCATATTACCAGTTCCTTTAAACTCCTCATATATCACATCATCCATGCGCGAACCCGTATCAACCAATGCAGTCGCCAAGATGGTCAGGCTACCGCCCTCTTCAATATTACGCGCGGCACCAAAGAATCGCTTTGGTCGATGAAAAGCCGCCGGATCTATACCTCCAGAAAGGGTACGACCACTTGGAGGAATCACTAAATTGTATGCGCGCGCCAAACGCGTAATACTATCTAAGAGAATTACCACGTCTTTCTTCTGTTCTACTAACCTTTGCGCACGATCCATTACAAGCTCTGCCACTTTGATATGATTTTCTGGCACCTCATCAAAAGTAGAACTTACAACTTCCCCTTTAACAGAGCGCTGCATATCCGTTACTTCTTCTGGTCGTTCGTCAATCAAGAGGACAAACAACTCTACCTCAGGATGGTTCGTTGTAATGCTATTGGCAATCTCCTTAAGTAGCATCGTTTTCCCAGCTTTAGGTTGCGCCACCACTAAACCACGCTGTCCCAATCCTACTGGGGTCACCATATCCATAATACGGGTTGATAACTGTTCTGGTTGCGTTTCTAAAAAAAGCTTTTGCTGCGGATATAATGGAGTTAAGGAGGAGAACTGAGGGCGGTTTTGAATGCGATGCGGATCTTCACCATTTACTGCCTCCACGTGGAGGAGTCCATAATAACGCTCATTCTCTTTCGGTGGACGCACCTTTCCAGCTACTAAATCTCCCGAGCGCAAACTAAAACGACGAATTTGTGAGGCAGAGATATAGATGTCCTCTTTGGAGGGAAGGTATTGATGAGCCCGCAAAAATCCATATCCATCTGCCATCATATCAAGAACCCCTGACATAAACAGAAGTCCTTCTGCCTCCGCATTCGCCTTTAAGATAGCGAGAACGAGCTCTTTTTTCTTCATCTGACTATAGTAGGGAATATGATAATCCCTCGCTAATTGGAATAAATCCGCCATCCGGCTCGACTCTAATACTTTCAATGTTACTTCCATTTTTAACAACGTCACCACACTATTTTTTTGAATTCTCAATCCATTTTATCCTCATATGAACCAACCTATTCCTGTCCCAAAACGAGATTCGGTTTCTTCTCCAAACGATGCTTTCCTTCAACAAAGCGAACCGTTCCCGTTTTAGCACGCATCACCAAAGAATGCGTCGTCGCAACGGTTCCACTGTAACGAACCCCTTGTAATAACTCTCCGTCCGTCACACCCGTAGCAGCAAAAATCGCATCATCCCCTTTGACGAGGTCGTTCATATACAAAATCTGATTTACTTCCCGGATCCCCATCTTTGCACAGCGTTCGACCTGCTCATCATTTTCCGGCAACAGTCGACCTTGCAGTTCTCCACCTAAACATTTCAAAGCAACAGCTGCCAACACACCTTCTGGAGCTCCACCACTCCCAAACAAGATATCTACCCCTGTGTCGGGAAAGGCTGTATTCATCGCTGCTGCTACATCACCATCCGGTATGAGCTTGATACGCGCTCCTGCTGCTCGCACTTCTTCGATCAGCTTGGCATGGCGAGGACGATCCAAGATAACCGCTACCAGATCTGCAATCTCTTTCCCCGATGCTTTCGCCACAGCTTGCAGATTATCCTTCACCGGCGCATCAATATTAACCACGCCTACAGCATCCGGTCCAACCGCAATTTTATCCATATACATATCAGGCGCGTGCAAAAGATGACCACGCTCTGCTATCGCTACTACTGAGAGTGCATTCCATAATCCGTGTGCAACGATGTTGGTTCCCTCAAGAGGGTCGACCGCTACATCTACTTCAGGCAAATATCCCAGACCTAATTTCTCCCCAATATAAAGCATCGGAGCCTCATCCATCTCTCCTTCGCCTATCACTACTGTGCCACGCATCGGGATGGTGTCAAACACTTTCCGCATCGCACTGGTCGCTGCTTCATCTGCTTCATCTTTTTTTCCGAATCCCATCCAACGCCCTGACTGTATGGCTGCCGCTTCTGTCACTCGAACCAATTCCATCGTTAAACTTCTTTCCATCGGAATCCACTCCCTATAGACATCTCATCTATATAATAGAGTATCACAATCACTTGTTATATTACACTCTATATTTGATGACAGATCTCTCTTACTCACTCCAAACTTCTGCTCCTAATTGCACCAATTTCCGTTCGATCTGTTCATATCCTCGCCTGATGTGATGTGTTTCTCCTACCTTGGTCACACCCTCAGCAATAAGACCCGCCACTAATAGAGCTGCCCCTGCACGCAAATCACTCGCTCGCACTTGAGTACCTGATAAGCTACTTCTCCCTTGTACGACAGCCACTCTCCCCTGTGTACGCACGTGAGCCCCCATACGCTGTAATTCGTCAATATATTTAAAACGGCCGGAATAGATATTGTCCGTTACTAAGCTTGTTCCGTCTGCTTGCGTCAACAACGCGGTAAATGGTTGTTGTAAATCAGTGGGGAATCCGGGATAAGGTAATGTTTTTACGTCAACTGCTTGTAATCGATCGCTACCCTTCACAAAGATCTCCTCTAGCGACTCTTCTACCGTAACGCCCATCTCACGAAGTTTAGCTGTTAAAGGTTCCAAATGCTTAGGAATCACATGTTCCACAACTACCTCGCCACCAGTAGCTGCAGCTGCGATCATATAGGTGCCTGCTTCAATCCGATCTGGAATAATGGAATGACGACAACCTCTTAGTTTTGAAGCACCCACTATCCTGATCACATCTGTTCCCGCACCTTTAATCTTCGCACCCATAGAACAAAGCAAAGTTGCCACATCAATGATCTCTGGCTCCTTAGCCGCATTTTCAATCACCGTTTGTCCCGTCGCACATACGGCTGCCAACATAATATTAATTGTCGCACCTACACTAACTACATCTAAAAAGATACGCGCCCCGCGCAACTGATTAGCCTCAATACGAATTTCACCCTCCTTTCGTTGTACATTTGCTCCTAGCGCTTCAAATCCCTTAATATGTTGATCAATCGGGCGCGGCCCTAGATGGCAACCGCCCGGAAAGCCAATCGTCACCTCATTAAACCGACCTAAGAGTGCACCCATTAGATAGTATGAGGCACGCATGCTCTGTACCTTCTCGTTACCGATTGGAATATTATCGACAGTGCTCGTATCCAACGTTAGTTCATCTCCATCAACCTGTACAGTTGCACCTAGTTGTTGCAGAAGTTCACAGTAAGTCTTAACATCCTCAATCGCCGGTACATTTTCAATAACAACAGGCTCTTGCGCCAATAAAGTAGCCGGTATTAAAGCGACAGCACTATTTTTAGCTCCACCGATAGCAACACTTCCTCTTAGAGGAGTTCTCCCTTTTACACACAGCATGGTCACCCTCACCTCCTCGCAAATAAAACGTTCATGTGCCTTGATAAAGGTATACCGGCGGGGAGTTTGATTCCACCGCCGGTCGCTTAAACTACTTTCTCTATTTTAATGCTTGTTCCCAATCCTGTTGAAACTTCTCAATCCCTTGATCCGTAAGAGGATGACGAACCAACTGTGTCAACACTTTATATGGCACGGTAGCGATATGCGCTCCATTTAGAGCGGCCTGGGTCACATGTACCGGATGACGAGTGCTAGCAGCAATAATCTCTGACTGTAAACCGTGAATACGGAAAAGCTCTGCAACTTCCCCAATCAGGGCGATGCCGTCGTATCCGATATCGTCTAAACGCCCGATAAAAGGACTAACAAAAGAGGCACCTGCTCTCGCTGCCATCAAGGCTTGATTAGTGGAGAAGATGAGGGTAACATTTGTTTTGATTCCCTCTTGCGAAAAGCGATGTACAGCTTTTAACCCTTCTAACGTCATCGGTACCTTGATGTTAATTTGATCTGAAATTTTGGCGAGGCGGAGACCTTCTTCAATCATGCCATGCGCATCAGGACTCATCACTTCAGCACTGACGGGGCCAGTGGTAATCCCCACGATCTCCTGCAAAACTTCCTCAAAAACTCGTCCAGATTTTGCGATCAGACTTGGGTTAGTGGTTACTCCTGAAAGCAATCCCCACTCATCAACCTCTTTAATCTCCTCAACAATGGCTGTATCAATAAAAAATTTCATAATATCCTCCTCAACCTCTTCCCTTATGCTTTGCCCGTACTTCCAAATAGACGCATCTTGGAACGCACGGTCTCTTTAATCGCTTCTCGTCCTGGACCTAAGTATTTACGCGGATCAATCATATCCGGATCCGACTGTAATCGTTCACGAATCGCCTGTGTACACGTAACTTGGCTTTCCGTATTAACGTTAATTTTTCCGACACCCAGCTCAATGGAACGTTGAATCGCCGCATCAGGAACACCCGAACCGCCGTGAAGAACGATGGGAGCATCGATCTGCCTACTTACCTCCGCAATCGTATCAAAGTTAATCTTTGGTTCTCCTTTGTACATTCCATGTGCAGTCCCAACCGCAATCGCCATAGCATCTACCTGTGTCTCCTGCCAAAAGCGGATTGCTTCTTTTGGGTTTGCCAATTGTGCATCTGCCTCATCCACTTCAAGGTCGTCTTCCACACCGCCGATAGTACCTAATTCTCCCTCTACCGAGACCCCAACCGCATGGGCGGCTTTCACCACTTCCTGAGTAAGACGAATATTCTCTTCTAAAGGATAATGAGAACCATCAAACATCACTGAAGAGAAGCCGGCACGGATGCACTTCATCACTACATCAAAACTACTACCGTGATCTAAATGCAAAGCTACCGGAACATTTGCCTCTCTAGCAGCAATTTTAGCTAATGCTACTACATTTTCTAAACCCATGTAGCGAATAGCACCTTCACTTGCCCCAAAAATAAAAGGAGACTGCTCTTCTTTTGCCGCTTCCATGATTCCTTGTGTAAACTCAAGATTGTTCATATTAAATTGTCCCACAGCGAAGCCCTCTTCTTTCGCGCGAGGCAAAAAAGCTGTCATTGGTACGAGTGGCATTGTTACGTCCTCCTTCATTGGATGTGTGGGTGATGATCATTCGACATTATACCACTTTCCGCTAAATGAAGTCAGCCATCAATCCTGCATCTCTTCATAGATGGCTGTCATCGCACATTTAGGTGAACAGTATTCGCTGTCATCCCCTTCTTCACGCAAAAAACGTTCAATCCCTAATTCGATGCGCAATGGATCGAACGGATCAAACTCCATATGACAATACATACATGCTTTCATCTGAGTTAGCTCAGCGAGCAGTGAAACAAACGAGATACCTTCTTCGACAAGCTCGTAGTGGGTATGTAAATGCTCTAACAACGGTTCCTGAAAATAAAAAAAGAGCGGGTCCTCTTCCTTGTAGCGACTCGGACTCCACATCACCCAAACGCCATCGGAACGATACAATGTATACACTTCTTCTGCTATTTGGACTGATGCCCGCAATAAACTTTCATAGGTGGGAAATCGGAGAGATTCCGCTAAATTATCCAATAGTGCTCCATCAACTTCCGCTAACACCTGCGCCAGATCAACTTCATCTAATGCTGTTTCCCAGTCTATATCGTGTTCTGCCGTTGACATGCCTCTTCAATCACCCTTATCTTCTCTATATTTCCTCTATTTTATCACAAAACTACCTAACTGCAGTTATCCTTTCCTCTTCGCAATCTTTTACGCGCCTATGATATGCCCAATATCTCTCTGGCTTCCCCAGGTGTAGCAATGGGACGCTCCAACTCTTTTGCGATACGGGCTATTCGCGCCACTAGCTGTTCATTAGAAGCTAATTCACCTTTGCGAAAATATAAATTATCCTCTAACCCTACGCGTACATGTCCCCCCATCACCATCGCCATTGTCGCTAAAGGCAGTTGCGCACGTCCGATACCAGCCACGCTCCAGGTTGCTCTTGCTGGTAGTTGTGCAACCAAATGTACCAAATTACTTGCGGTTGCAGGAATAGCTCCCGGTACACCCATAACAAAATCGAAATGATGATTTTTACCTACAATCCCCTCCTTCACAAGTTGCAATGCATTTCTGATCATTCCGACATCAAAAATCTCAAACTCCGGATAGATACGATTTTCTTTCATCGTCCTTGCCAACATCCTTATATCTTGCGGAGTGTTTAAAAATACATCCTCTCCAAAATTGATCGACCCTGTTGTAAGCGTTGCCATTTCTGGATATAGCGAAAGCGGCTGTGCCCGCTCTTCGATATTCATCCCCACCGCTCCACCTGTCGATACTTGAATAATTATATCACAGCGCTTTTTTATCTCATCCATGGCAGCCCGATATAACCCTGCATCTTGACTAGCATTCCCTAGATGATCACGCACATGGATGTGAGCGATCGCTGCGCCCGCTCTCCATGACGCTTCGGCTGCCTTACCAATCTCGACAGCGGTTAACGGTAACTGAGGGTGATCAGCACGACTAGCCTCCGCTCCGACTAGAGCCACCGTAATCATCAACTTTTCCGTCATTATTTCCCCTCCCGCTGTCTCTCCAACGGCACCACACATGTACCTGAAGCTTTGGCCACAACCATAGGCTCAGATAAGAGTGTAGCACGAGAGGGTTCATCCGCATTTCTGCTACCGGCAATCACCTTATATGCGGTAAAACTCATCTTTCGGGATGTATGTCCCACTTTTTCAATCCGCCCAACTACTTCGATAAAATCCCCCGCAAACACTGGCGCTGTAAAAGTAACTTGATCATAGGCGACAAATAACCCCTCGTCCCCATCTTGTCGAATCAACAACTCCGTCGCCACATCTCCAAAGAGAGCCATCATGCGAGCCCCATCCACCAGATCCCCACCGTAGTGAGCATCTGCCTGACTCATACGAACACGTAAATTGGCCTTCACACTACCCCTCCCCTTTGCTTCGACTCTTTTTTAGGAAACGAGCTGCTTCACCACTTCTAAGCGTAATTCATCAATATCAAATGGCTTTGTAAAATGAGCAAGCGCCCCCAACTTTGTCGCCTCTTCCATTAAATCTAACTCACCATATGCCGTCATCATGATCACTTTGGTATGCGGACGTTTTATCCGCAATCTTCGCAGCATCTCAATTCCGTCCATGCCTGGCATCTTCATATCGAGTAAAATCAAATCAGGGTCTTGTTCATCAATAATCTCCAACGCTGCACTTCCATTCTCCGCTTGAAAAACAGAAAATTCCTCTCTGGAGAGCACCTCTTTTAACAATATGCGTATACCGTACTGATCATCTACAATTAGTACTTTCTTATTTCTCATCGACACCTTCCCCCCTCCCTCAGAGATTCATTTTATCCAGAATAATCAAATCGAAAGCAACCTTTTCCTTATTTTTTATAGTTCGTGTAACGACAATAATATCCTTCTTCCTACACCTAAAAAAAAATGATTCATTGTATACATATAACGCGAAGCAGGAGATCAGTTTCATATCAAACCTAATTATTAACATAAATATCATAAAATGCGTGGTGTTCAACCCTATATTTTCTTTATAACAACACGCCACTATTTGAACATTTCCCTGGCCCGCTCTTTTAAAAGACTAAAAACAGACTGCTGAGACTATCTCAACAGTCTGTTGACTTTTTGCTTACAAAAAATCTTTCTCACTTATTTTTTCAAACGCAAAGAAGCCATGATAAATTGATTAAATAGCGGCTGGGGTCGATTAGGACGAGAAGTAAATTCAGGATGGAACTGACTTCCGACAAACCAAGGATGATCTTTTAGTTCGACAATCTCAACTAAGCGGCCATTAGGAGAAGTCCCAGAGAATACATATCCCGCCTGCTCCATCTGTTCACGATAGGCATTATTAAACTCATAACGGTGGCGGTGACGCTCATAGACAAGCCCATTCCCGTATGCTTGTTGTGCAATTGTGTCCGGCTTTAACTTACACGGCTCTAACCCAAGCCGCATCGTGCCCCCCAAGTCCTCAATCTCCTTTTGTTCTGGCAATAGATCGATAACTGGATGCGGCGTTTCTGCATCAAATTCAGAGCTATTGGCGTTCTGCAATCCAGCCACATGACGTGCTCCTTCAATACATGCCATTTGCATCCCGAGACATATCCCAAGAAAAGGAACCTTCTGTTCACGTGCATACTGAATAGCAGTAACCTTTCCTTCAATTCCGCGATCACCAAATCCACCTGGAACAAGGATGCCATCTACCTTCCCCAGTTCTGCTTCTACATTCGCTAGCGTCAACAATTCCGAATCTACCCAGCGAATCTCCACATCAGAGTCATTAGCGATACCTGCATGCTTTAATGCTTCCACAACAGACATATACGCATCCGGCAAAGCAACATACTTCCCGACGATGGCAATCGTCAATTGCTGTTGTAGGTTTTTTACTTTTTGGACTAAAGCTGTCCACTCTGTCATATTCGCTTCATTGCAAGCCAGACCGAGGTGTTCAATCACGATCTGATCCATTTTTTGTGCCTGCAACATGAGTGGAACTTCATACAACGTTTCTGCATCTCTCGCTTCGATCACAGCATCAGCATCAATATCGCAGAAAAGTGCAATCTTGTTACGCATATCTGCCGACAGTGGATACTCCGTCCTACAAACGATGAGATGAGGTTGAATCCCAATACTGCGCAATTCCTTCACACTATGTTGCGTCGGCTTCGTCTTCAACTCTCCTGCAGCCTTCAACATCGGAATGAGCGTACAGTGTATATACATAACATTGTTACGTCCAACTTCGCTTTTCATCTGCCGAATCGCTTCTAGGAAAGGTAAACTTTCAATATCACCCACTGTCCCCCCAATTTCAGTTATAACCACATCAGGGTGTGTTTCCCGTGCAGCGCGATAGACACGATCTTTAATCTCATTAGTGATATGCGGAATAACTTGTACCGTTCCACCCAAATAGTCCCCACGACGTTCTTTATTAATCACTGTTGAGTAAATTTTACCAGTAGTTACATTGCTGTATTTGCTCAGATTTATGTCAATAAAGCGCTCATAATGACCCAAATCCAAGTCTGTTTCTGCACCGTCATCCGTTACGAACACTTCACCGTGTTGATAAGGACTCATCGTCCCAGGATCCACATTAATATAAGGATCAAACTTTTGTATCGTAACCGATAACCCCCGATTTTTTAACAAACGCCCTAGCGAAGCAGCAGTAATCCCTTTTCCTAGAGAAGAAACCACGCCACCTGTCACAAAGATAAATTTAGTCATGGATTTTAGCCTCCCAGCATAGTTTGTCCCACTATATACAAATAGAAAAGAGCGCCCACCCATTAATTGGGGGACGCTCTTCAACTTGCTTTATATCATCCGTTCTTCTGTAGCCCAAGCATCATTTTATCCTTTGATCATCCTGCTTGTCAAGATGTTTCCTCAAGGTCATCATCTTCGCTGTCCATGTCTTCAAAATCCTCGTCATCAGCGTCAAATTCATGGAAACCCGCATCTTCATCGTCATCGATGGCATCATTTTCTTCGATTGGCTCTTCTTCAAACTCTTCTAGCTCTTCATTTGCAAAGTCGTCTTCTTTTACATTGGCGGCTACGGCTGAATCGGTAGCTTGATCGAGAGAGTACCATTTCTTTAATCCCCACAAGCTTCTACCTACACATATATAGCGGCCATCAATTGTAATCTCTGTATATAGTTGTGAAATAAAGTGCGCCTTTTCTTCCTTATTCATTCCTTTGATCTGAGCCACTTCTTCATAGATATCTTGATAAAGCATCGGTTCGCCCTTCTGCTTCAAGAGCAGATATGCGAGCTCTACCATACTTGCTTCATGAATTTGTTCTTTGCTCAGTCCAAATGTTTTCTTATCAGCCATCAATCAATCACCCTTTATATGGTAAATAAAACAATTAACCCCGTTATTTGTGTTCATTTGCTCCGTCTATTGTATCCCACTGGCGGCTGAAGTCAACACCCTTTCTACTCCCCATCATTATGGGCAAAGAGGTGAGATTCTAAAAGTCCTCCTCCATTTATGATAGGATAAATAGTAATAGTTTAAACTTATGATCTTAAGGAGGAAAACAATATGCTCACAACAGAAATTCAAGTAAGATTTAATGAATGCGATGGATTGGGTCATGTTAATAATGCTGTCTACTATACATATATGGAGACCGCCAGAATGGAATTGTTTTCGAAACTAGATCCACAGATGGATGTTAAAGAATGGCGACTCATTGTTGCCTCCACCAGCTGTGAATATAAAGCACAAGCTCGATTTTCTCAATGGCTCACGATTTCCACTCAGGTGGAACGGATCGGCAATAGCAGCTTTACGGTTATCCATCACATCCGTGATCGTGACAGTGGTGAGCTGATCGCTATAGGTAAGGCTGTCCTCATCCATTTCGATTATAAAGAGCAACGCAGCACTCCTTTGGGTGAAAGAGAGAGAGCCATCTTAACCTCACTACTAGTCGATACAGCACAATGAGCGACTTAACCACGTCTATTCCGGCTGGGTGGGAGCTTCTTACCGCAGAGGTGCAAAAGTCATACTTTCAGCAGTTAAGCTTCATTGTGGAACGGGAACGTCAGCATCATACGATCTATCCACCCTCCAATCAAACTTTTACTGCTCTTAAGTTGACACCTTATCAAGAGGTAAAGGTATTGATCTTGGGACAAGATCCTTATCACAATAAGGGACAGGCCCACGGACTTGCCTTCTCCGTCCCCCCAGGACAACCTCACCCCCCCTCCCTGCGTAATATCTTTAAAGAGATGAGCGCCGATGTAGGGACGAATTTTCCTCAAGAAGGAACACTCGTCCCCTGGGCAAAACAAGGCGTATTACTTCTTAATACCGTACTCACCGTGCGTGCACACCAAGCTCATTCTCATAAGGGAATAGGATGGGAAAACTTCACTGATGCCATCATCCACAGATTGAATGAGAAAGAGACTCCTGTTATTTTCGTTCTCTGGGGAAACCCAGCACGCAGGAAACGAACTCTCATCAATGATCAGCGACACATCATCATTGAGTCAGCTCATCCCTCACCCCTTTCCGCTCACCGTGGCTTCTTCGGTAGCCAACCATTTACTCGCATCAATGACGCTCTGCGCGCGAGTGGACAGCAAGAGATTGAGTGGAAGTTGTAAAAGTAAAATCGGACACTTATTCTCAATCCAAAAAACCCTCACAGAAAAATCTGAAGTGAGGGTTTATCTTTTACGCGCGTTCCTTCCGGTAGTACGAAGGCTCCGTCCGCTCCATAAAATGCTGAGCGCGCTCCCACTCCTCTTGACGAGGAGCCGATAAGTCGACAACATTCATCATATTCGTCAATGTTTCCACCAATCCATCCCACAGAAGCTGATCCAGTTCAGCTTTCTTCGGTGCTGTGATGAAGTCAGCCATCCGTGCCACCGTTTCGCTTTTCACAGGGCGCTCGCCTGTTGACATCTCGTAAAACGCATTTAGAGTGGACATCGCTAGGTCACGCTCAATATGAGTAAGAAGCGTAATGTGAGCTAAGATATACCCTGGTCGAGAAGTGGACACCCCTGCTGGCCCCCCTTTCCACACTTGTGCCGTCCCTGCTACTTTCTGCTGTGAAATGACTAGGTTGTGATCCCCATCACAAAAAGAGCCAGGAACAGCACCGAAGGTGGTTTGCAGCCCCCACTTATCCGCAAAGAGACGGATAAATGGTAACCCGAGCGCACGGTAAATCAAATCAATACTCCAACGCATCTGCGGAAGTCGTGGGAGAAAGAGCGATAAGTTGATTGTCCCTTCACCATGAGGAACAGCAGTCCCTCCACTTTGGCGAACATATACAGGCCAACCCACATGCCCCAACAGCTCTGCAGCCTGTTGTGCTTTTTCTGTGCGAATATCCTTCTTTGCTACCACAACCGCTTGCTCTGCTCTCCATAAGCGAATCGTAGCAGGCTCCTTCCCGTGGGCTACCTGTTCACCTATTACTTCTTCCAATGCATAGTTAAGCTGCGGCGTCACAGCAGGAGTGGACTGCGCCACCACACGCCATTGTTGCACCTGCTTGTATATTTCAATCCCAGTCTCATCATGATTTTTATTTTCATTCATGCTCATCACCGCTTTCCATTCTATCATAAGGATGCCTGCTAGTTGAAAATCATGGATTTGTATGCTAGTCTTACGTTGTGATAACGATACCTTAGCGGTTTCAGAAGATAAAAGACTGCAAACGATGACAAACATAAATGGTAGCCATACCAACCCTCTACTCGGGTTGGTTTTTTTTAAGGAGGCAGATATAGATGGCCAATGCACATGTGAGTGTACAAATATTGCCACGAGGGCATAGTACAGACGAGATTTATCGCTTGGTGGATGTAGCCATAGACGTCATTGCAAAATCCGGAGTGCCGTATATCGTGGGACCGATGGAAACCACAATGGAAGGTGAACTCGACGAACTGATGCAAATTGCAAAAGAGGCGCAAGAGGCAGTCATTGCGGCTGGGAGCGAACGCGTGGTCAGCATGATAAAGGTGGATTACTCTCCACAAGGAATAAGCTTTCAAGAAAAATTGTATCAGTACAAACAGGAGGCACTCAAATGAATAGAGGGTGGAGAAGATATGGTCATGCTTTATGGCCATCACTTACTCTCGTTCTGCTATTCTTATTCATATGGGAGGCAACTGTCCGTCTCTTAGATGTAGAGCCTTGGTTATTGCCTTCTCCCTCCAAAATAGGGGATACTTTTTTTACAAGCTTAACTCTCCTCCATGACCACATGTGGGTAACCTTGCAAGAAGCCCTACTAGGATTTGCACTTGGAATCATCGTCGCCCTCTTATTAGCTACCTTGATCGAACTTTCCCCCTGGATACGGCGTGCGCTCTATCCTCTTTTAATCGGCACACAGACAGTACCCATCATTGCTATTGCTCCTCTCTTTATCGTTTGGTTCGGATTTGGCATGTTTCCAAAACTATTAATTGTAGCTATGGTTACTTTTTTTCCCGTAGTCATCAGCACTGCTGATGGTTTACGCTCATCTGACCCCGATATGATTCGACTCTTACAGTCCGCAGGTGCAAATCAGTGGCAGCTTTTTCGCTACATCCGCTTTCCCCATGCGCTTCCCTCTTTTTTTTCAGGGTGTAAAATCGCGGCTACTTATAGTATATTGGGGGCTGTAATCGGCGAATGGTTAGGAGCGAGCAAAGGGTTAGGGGTTTTTCTTATACGGGCACAACACTCGTTTGCCGCTGACAAGGTGTTTGTTGCCATCCTGGTTATCACCTTCTGGAGCATCTTATTATTCTTACTCATACAAGTTATACAGCGTTGGCTTACCCCTTGGACATACATAAAAACGGATGATGAAAGGATTGAAGAAACATGAATCACTGGTGGAAAAAAGCGACCACACTTACTCTCACCCTGATGCTCGTCTTCACAGCATCGGCATGTGGAGGGAATAAAGAACAGGAAACAGGAAACAAAGAGATAACCCTTATGTTAGATTGGGTACCCAATACGAATCATACTGGGCTTTATGTTGCGCTTGAAAAAGGCTATTTTTCTGAAGAGGGCCTAGATGTAAAGATTGAAACTCCTGGGGAGACAAGTGCACCACAACTAGTTGGAGCCGGAGAAGCTGATTTTGGAATCAGTTCGCAAGAGTATATTACCCAGGCACGTGCAGAAGGCATTCCGATCGTCTCCATTGCAGCTATCTTGCAACACAACACGTCTGGCTTTGCTTCTCCGAAGGAAAAAAAGATCACCTCTCCCGCTGATTTTGTGGGTAAAACATACGGTGGGTGGGGTACTCCGATGGAAAATGCCTTTTTGAAGACAGTATTAGAAAAGAAGGGCATCCCCACAAAAAAAGTAGAAGATAAGATTAACATTGTAAACATGGGTGAAGCTGACTTTTTTACCGCTACAAAGCGTGACATCGACTTCTCTTGGATTTATTACGGCTGGACGGGTGTGGAAGCGGAACAGCGTGATATTCCGCTCAATATGATGTACCTGACTGATTTAGACCCCAGTTTAGACTTTTATACACCTGCTATCATCGCAAGTGAAAAAACAGTACAAAGCGATCAAGAAACCGCTACCAAATTTATGCGTGCGGTTAGCAAAGGATATAAATTTGCTATCGAACAGCCAGGGGATGCGGCTGACATCTTGGTCAAATATACACCCGAATCAGATCCTGAGCTGATTAAAGCCTCACAAAAATGGATGAGTCGCCACTACCAAGCAGATGCAGCCAAGTGGGGCTGGCAGGAGAAAGAAAAATGGGCTCAATTTACAGATTGGATGGTTGATAATCAGCTGATCAAAAACCAGATTTCCTCAGACGAAGCTTTCACAAATCAGTTTTTACCGGAGTAAAAGCAGATGACTTTAGCGATACAACATGTTTCCAAAACGTATGCTTCTTCCTCTGGCCCCCTACCAACACTTATCGATATGGATTTCAAGGTAGACAAAGGCGAGTTTGTCTCTTTAATTGGTCCTAGCGGGTGTGGAAAAAGCACCCTCTTTAATATTATCAGTGGTTTAGAGCTTCCCAGCTCAGGAGCCATATACGTTAATGGTCAAGAAATAACCGGCAAAACCGGCCATGTAGGTTACATGATGCAAAAAGATGCTCTTCTTCCCTGGCGAACAGTGGTTGAAAATGCTACCATAGGGATCGAGATTCAGGGAATATCCAAGAAAGATGCACAGGATAAAGCTTATCAGCTTCTCCCTATATTCGGATTAGAATCTTTTGCTAATGAATACCCCGCTCGCTTGTCGGGAGGAATGCGCCAACGTGTCGCTCTCCTTCGTACTGCTATGATGGAAAAAGAGATTTGGCTGCTAGATGAACCGTTCGGTTCATTAGATGCATTAACACGCTCCCAAATGCAAACGTGGCTTTTAAACATTTGGCAGCAATACCGACAAGCTATCCTCTTTATCACACACAGTATTGAAGAGGCTATCTATCTTTCTGATCGGGTTATCGTCCTCTCATCACGACCAGCACGTATCATATATGACTTGGATATCCAATTACCACGACCACGTGCTCCAATAATTACAACAGAGCCGGCCTTTCTCCACTATAAAAAACAGCTACAAACAGCATTGAGCACTTGATCATTATAAAAGTAGCCTCTCCCTTTAGGAAGAGGCTACTTTCATCTTTTTTACCAGCAGCAAGCGTGCCTTGTTATAACCCATACCCTTCACTACTACCAACAATACCTGTTCCTTCCTGTAAAAGTTGATAGAAAAAGTCGCCCCCCTCTCCTTGATACACCTCTATTTTCATCTTCTTTTTATCTTTATCAGAGATGATAAACAGATCAATATACCCACCGTCGGCCGCTTCCCGCTCTAGATATTCGATCTCCTCGATATTATCTAACTTCATTTCAGATATACGACCATCAATTGCATAGATAAGACGTCGATCTGTTAAGATCGTTACTTCGCTCTTATCAACCCAGACATCATAAAATGCTACTAATTTTTCATCTTGATGGAGATAATTTTCTACGAAGCTGATCTCTTCAACTTCCATCTCATTTAACATTTTCACTTTAGTAGATTGATCATTATAATTGAAGCCTTCTTCACCATATTCACTGCTATAGCTATTTTCATCATAACTCTCTACATCCGATAGCCAAGCATCCATCTCATCTGCATAAACGATGATCATCGTTATACTAGTCACAAATAATATTAACAGGATTGATCCGCAACCGATTAATCCAATATTTTGTGGAGTAAATTTTTTCTTTTTTGCAGGAATTCCATTCTTCTCCCCCACCGAAGAATCAGGTTGGTGCAGACGGATGGAGGAGGATATCATCTTATTCTCTTCTTCCCTCTCCTTTGTAGAATGAGTGTGATCCCACTGATTCAATGGAGAGGCAGTCTCTAAAGATAAATCTTCCTTTTCCAACCTTTCCTCATGTTCCACTTCTTTCTTTTCTGATATTTGTGCATCATTTTTCTCTCTCTGTTCCTCCACTTGGCGTTACCCCTTCTCACATATAATCTAACTGAGTATAACATTTATATCGCTTTACACTCAAAAAAGTCCACTCATCACTACACTCCCTCCTAAATAAAGATCCTGGATAAAGATTTATCTGTCAAACTGTAAAGTAAAAACCCCTCATCCAGTGATAAGGGGTTTTTGTATATCTGAAGTTAGGTGCTACTTGGCTCTGCACTCTCTTTAACATCTGCTTGTAAATCGCTCTCAAAAGGGGAAAAAGAAAGTAATCCCACAGTTAGAGCAAACGCCAAAAAAACGAATTTAAATGATTTCATTGAACAATGGATCCTCCTTTATTTCCTTCTGTACTTCAATCATATTCTCTATCTCAGTTAACAATTCCTCCGAATCTGTCTTCTGAAGAGATTGGATGATACGGAAAAGAATAGAATGTTTTTTCTGCTTGAAGTCTAACTTATCAGCAATACTTAACGCTTGCCGATAGAATGCAACAGCATCACCATGCCTTTCTAAGGAAGATTGGAGATCTCCCATAAAGGCAAATGCATCAAGTAAATAAACATCGGCATGATGTTCCTTTCCGATGGCTATCGCTTTTTGTAAGTATTGTTCAGAGATCTTTTCTTCATTCTTTTTCATATGCAAAATGCCTTTTTTGGTTAATGTCGATACGAAATAATTTTTACTACTTATTAACTCTTCCAGAGACAAGGCATGAGTTAAACAGACATCTGCGCTATTTAAATCATTCATTCTTAGGTAAACACTACCCAATGCGTCCCATAAATGAAGAATACGATTATACTCGGTCGTTAACCTACCTCGCTGAATCCCCTCCAGTCCCACCTCCAAAGCTTCGACACAGTACCCTGTTTTGCGAAGTAAAACCACTTTCAGATGATACAAGTGTAACAACAGTTCTGGCTTTTTAATCTCTTCTTTTCGCTCCCAAACATCATTCAAGATAAAGAAAGCCTCACCGATCCGATTAAGTTTCTCTAAATAAGAGATCTTATTGACCACTAGAACATCAAAAGTGTGATCTCTCTTACCATCCGGATTGTATTTTTCTAACCCGTTATTAACATATTGAATAGCTGCCTGCAAATCATTTCTATAATAGGATATTAACCCGAGTTCATTGTATGCATCCACATCAATGTTATTATAATTCTGTTCTGATAATCGAATAGCGTTCAGCAGTTCCTTTTCTGCTTTCAACCATTGCTTTTTCTTAACGTATAGCCGACCACGTATGTAACAGATCTGAGGAGTTAAAGGATGATCCACACTGACTCCATCAAACTCTACGAGCTTCTTTTCTGCTTCAACATGGTTTCCCTGATCAAGCAGGGCTTCAATTGAGGTTAGTTTAAGTTCGAGAAACCCCAACTCCTTTTCTACACCTGACATCCGTACCCTTAAGTCATCTGTGTCCACTTGCAGCTTGTCCATCAGATATCCAATCTTCGCTGGAAGTACATGTGGAACTCCACGTTCAATATTTGAAACTGTCGCTGGGGATATATTCTCGTCCGAAATATCTTCAAGGCGTAACCCTTTTTCTTTTCTAATTCGACGAAGAATTTCGCCTACTTCTTTCGAAGAACTTCCTAACATTCCCACTCCTCCATAACATAGATTATTGGTTAATATTATATACTACTTATTAAAACATGCAATATGAATCTACATCTTTGTTTTTCTATTCAGCAAAGCGGAGGAAGAATCAGAGGCAAGACCTCTTCCAATAAGATTGGCCGACACCGGCTTTTTTCCTATTTCCTTCGCCCAAATCGATAATTGTCCGATATGATGAATTTCGTGAGCTATAATATGTCGGATTACCTCACCCCACGTACCTGTGGCAATCTTTCCATCCGCTAGAGCACAATAAAATACTTTAGTTTCCATACTTACATCCCAATCGTTCACAAAGCTCACAACCTCCGCTCGAAACATAGCATCCAATCTTCTCACTTGATTTAAACTCATATAATCATCAAAACTTTCCTCGAAATCTTCTTTCCCTTGTAAACGGCGTATCCAACTCCACTCCACATCAACTATATGAAAGAGTGTTTGCAATATACTACCCACTCCGCCCGTTCGACTACGTAAAAGTTCTTCATTACTTAACTCCTCACACCACTGATACCACTCTTTTCTAACCATCCAATTGTACTGAAAAAATGTTTGCAAGCAAAACCCCTCCAAGCTCAATCATCAACTTAAAAAACCTTCTTTCATTATAATTCAGCTAACCTATCACACTTTCCTTCTACTCTATCCCGATTCGTTTAGAGATAAATCATTCATCATTCACGTTACCCCTCTTCCACTTTTTCCGACTCGTCTTTGTAATACTGATTCAGCAATTTATTCATCCTGGTTGGCCACGAGGAGCAAACACACCCACCTTGGACCATTCTGTCCGGGTGCGTGGATGACGTACTCCTGTTTCGATGAAAAACTTCCAAGGGTGAAAACAACTCTAACCCTGCAAACGCTCCTTCATCAAATCGTGCAGGATCCAAACAGACTATGGAGATCCTTCCACCTCAATAATCATCTTTTACTACTTGCCAAGGTGAATCCACTATTCGTCTTACAGGAACAATTACCTTTATCATACCTTTATGGCTTCTCTCGATTTGAGTGGAGCTATATTTGTCTATTTGGGGGTATTGTAAAAGACAGTAAAAAACTCACTAAAACATATTGACCTTATCACCGTGATAAGGTCTAGAATAAAAAATAATTACAATTCATTCAATCATAAAAGGAGTGAGCAAGATGAAAATAACTTCATCAGCAATTGCCGTAACGGTCAAAGATGTGCTAGCGTCCAGCATGTTTTTAAGGAAATATTTTTGTTTTACTGAGAAGTGGAGTGCAGAAGGATTTTCCTATCTAATTCATGAAGAAAATACGTTCCCCATAATTTTTTTAGAACACGGTATTGAAATTCTACCGAAAAGCATTCGCAATCAATTAATATCGGGTCTTACAATCGCCTTTGTTGTTGAAGACATCGAAGCAGAAGAAAAGCGTTTGAAAAAGGAAGGTGTAGTTATTACTGCTGAATTACAAGAGGACCCTTGGGGAGAACGTCTTTTTCAGGTGACCGACCCAAATGGTGTTACGATTCAGATCGTACAATTCGTAGATCCGTCAGACCAACTATATGCTAATGACGATTGGATGAATGAACAATACTGATTTGTAAAGGCGGTAGTGCTTATGTTTAGAATAGGTCAATTTTCAAAACTGACAAGGGTGTCTACACGGATGCTAAGACACTATGATAAATTGGGGCTTTTTTGCCCCGCAGAAATTGACCGATTTACAGGATATCGTCTATATAGTGCGTTTCAAATTCCTTTGTTAAATCGTATTGTAAAGCTTCGTGACATGGGCTTTTCTGTAAATGAGATGAATGAAATTATCGATAAATATGATAATAAAGTATTTTTACACACTGCCCTTAATTCAAAATTAAAACAGATTAGAAAGAACATTGATGTTGAACACCTCAAACATGAACGATTAACGAAGGCCCTTAATGAATTGGAGGAGGATAACATGAAATATTCAGTTGAATTAAAGAAATTACCTTTGATTAAAGTGTTTTCATTAAAGGAGAATATTTCTGATTATAACAAAGAAATAGAACTGTGGGAGCGACTAAATTTATTTTGCACCGAAAACAATATCCAGACAACAGATAGCGGAATCTATTCAATCTATTATGATGATGAACATAAAGAGTGTGATGTTGAAATGGAAGTTGCTGTCCCTGTAAAAGAATTGCTTGAAGATCAGAACCCGTTTACTTATAAAGAATTACCAGAAATACCATACGCAGCCACCATTAGATACACGGGCTCTTACGAGAACATTATGCCTGCTATGACTGCAATTGCAGAGTGGATAGAACAAAATAAATATGAAATCATCGGTTACACAAGGGGTTATGGGATTAAACATCCTGAAAACGAACAAAATCCGTATAATTTCGTTACAGAGATTCAGATTCCGGTCAGGAAAATGTAGAAATAAAATATTTCCCTTTCAACCACACCACCACCGGTTAAGGGTATTTTTAGCTCTGATATATTCCATGATGGGCTCAACCTTCCCTCCATGGAGGGAAGGTTGAGCCCACAACTCATCGAAGAACACCAAAGCAATTGCGGGTACAAAACACCTAACCGACGAGAACAGGAGCAACAACCACTTCCCACACTCACTTACATCAGAGGGGCAAAGAGGCGTAGAAAAGCGCGCACCATCCACTTTAAGAACGGAATACGGCCTGCTTCTTCTACTGTGACTAGCGTCGATACGTTCATCGCATCTTCAATATCCACTTTAATTTGGGCGATAATGGAATTTTTATATAGGAGAACCCCACATTCAAAGTGTAAATACATACTACGATAATCCATATTAACAGTGCCTACAATGGCTAAATCATCATCTGTGAGCACCATTTTGGCATGCATAAAACCTGGGGTATACTCATAAATTTTTACTCCTGCTCGCACCAATTCTTCATAGTACGATTGGGTCGTCATATGAACATACCACTTATCTGGAATATGCGGCGTAATAATGCGCACATCAACACCACTCTTGGCCGCCCGCACCAATGAAGTTTTCATATTGTGATCGATAATAAGATAAGGTGTTGTAATATAAACATAGCGTGTCGCCTTATTGATGATATTTAAGTACGTATTCTCCGATACCTTAACAGGATAGCGAGGGCTATCCCCAAATGGCTGTACATAACCATCTGGTTGAGCAGATGGTAACGTAGACAAGTATTTTTCTAAATCCAATTTATCCGCGGAGGTAAAGTTCCACAAGGATAAGTACATAATCAATAAGTTCCAAACAGCCTTGCCACGTAGTAATACTGCTGTATCTTTCCAATGACCAAACCTTTCTTTCACATTAATATATTCATCCGCTAAATTTATCCCTCCACAAAACCCTACCTTTCCATCGATTACTGTAATTTTGCGATGATCTCGATGATTGACCAAAAGGTTTAGCTGAGGGCGATAAGGATTAAAAACAGCAACATGAATTCCTTTTTGACGAAGTTCCTCATCATATTTTGGCGGTAATGTTTGAATACAGCCGAGATCATCATACATCAAGTAAACTTCTACACCTTCAGCTACTTTTTGTTCTAAAACCTCTAAGATTGTATCCCACATGACTCCTCGTTCCACTATAAAGTATTCCATCAATATGTATGACTTCGCTTTCTTTAATTCCTCTAGTAAGCGCTTGTACATCTTCTCACCTAACGGGAAGTACTCTACAGCGGTTTCACTCCAGATCGGATAACCTCCAGCGGTAGTAATAAATCGTGAAATACTAGCATCTTTAGGATAATACGACGAAAGTTCTTCTTGTATGTCCGTTGTTAGTGTAAATAAATCCTCATGCTTTTTTAAATGATTCTCTAGTGTTCGAATATGCTTTTTCGGGATACGATTACTACCACGGATAAGATAAAAGAGCCCTCCTAACAATGGTAATATTAGGATGACAATCGTCCAAGCCAACTTATAGGAAGGATTGTCATTACTCATCACAACTGCGACCACCAGTAAAATGCTTAATAGCTCCATCGTGGTATATAGATAGGAAGCATACTGCGATAAACCGAAGATGACAACCAAGAGAAAGACAAGCTGAATGGTGATGAGTACACTGACGATCACCATACGGCTAAATAGAAATCTGAGCACTTTCTTCATTCTCTAGCCTCCTTACCTTTAGCATATCATACCCTTAAGCACTCTTAGCTGAAGCAGTGGGATTCTTGGAAACGCCCATGCATCGATGTCCCAGTCATGATGAGAATGACATGTAGGGCATGTCCATGCTCAAAGGTTGAGGTTCTTTACAAAAAACCTTCAATGCAGATCAGTTGGTTTTCACGGGATCAGACTTGCGAGGGGATTCTCTCCCCTCGCAAATCTGGCACACCCTTTATCCTATGTTTGCAGCTTAAAAACACACTCAGACTCTTACATATTACGCCGGTACTGCCCTCCTACTTCATATAGAGCGTGAGTAATTTGCCCCAAACTAGCCACTTTAACCGTCTCCATTAACTCGGCAAAGAGATTACCTCCCGCACGGGCAACTTCTTTAAGCTGTGCCAACGCTGCTTGGGACTCATCCGCATGTTGAGCATGAAAAGCTTGCAAGTGAGTTATCTGCTCTTCTTTTTCTGCTTCATCTGCTCTCGTTAACGTAAATTCACGCTCCTCCTCTCCCTCCGGATTAATAAAGGTGTTTACCCCGATGATCGGTAACTCTCCGTTATGCTTTTTCGTCTCATAGTAGAGAGATTCTTCTTGTATTTTCCCTCGTTGATACTGGCGCTCCATCGCCCCCAACACGCCTCCACGATCACTAATTCGCTCAAACTCTTGTAAAACAGCTTCTTCTACCAAATCAGTTAGTTCTTCGATAATAAACGCACCTTGGAGCGAATTTTCATTTTTTGCTAATCCTAATTCTTTTGTAATAATCATCTGGATTGCCATTGCCCGCCGTACTGACTCTTCCGTAGGCGTCGTAATCGCTTCATCGTAAGCATTGGTATGAAGCGAGTTACACTGATCATAGATGGCAAGCAACGCTTGTAAGGTGGTACGAATATCATTAAATTGCACCTCTTGTGCATGCAGGGATCGACCCGAAGTTTGAATATGATATTTCAGTTTTTGACTGCGTTCATTACCCCCGTATAACTTCTTCATCACCACTGCCCAAACACGACGCGCCACCCTGCCAATCACTGTATACTCGGCATCCAATCCGTTACTGAAGAAGAAAGAGAGGTTGGGGGCAAAATGATCAATCGCCATCCCACGACTCAAATAATATTCCACATAGGTGAATGCATTGGAAAGGGTAAACGCTAATTGCGAGATTGGGTTGGCTCCCGCTTCGGCAATGTGATAGCCACTAATACTAACCGAGTAGTAATTACGCACTTCATGATCAATAAAGTACTGTTGAATATCGCCCATCATCTTCATCGCAAACTCAGTGGAAAAAATACATGTGTTTTGCCCCTGATCTTCTTTCAAGATATCAGCTTGCACAGTTCCACGTACGCTCTTTAGTGTCCACGCTCGAATCTCTTTTTCTTCAGCTTCCGTAGGAGCGCGCCCTTCTCGTTCAGCAAACTTTTGTAGTTGTTGTTCGATCGCTGTGTTAAAAAACATGGCCAATAAAATGGGGGCAGGTCCGTTGATCGTCATCGATACACTGGTGAGCGGCTCGCACAGATCAAAACCGTCATATAGTTTCCTCATATCTTCTAACGTACAAATACTTACCCCCGATTCACCAATCTTACCGTAAATATCAGGGCGATGATCTGGATCCTCACCATACAGGGTAACACTGTCAAAAGCGGTCGATAGTCGCTTAGCTGCATCATTTTTGGTCAGGTAATGAAAGCGACGATTGGTACGAGTGGGCGTCCCTTCACCAGCAAACTGACGTTTTGGATCTTCATCCTGACGCTTTAAAGGGAAAACACCTGCTGTATAAGGAAAGCGACCCGGAACCCCCTCCAACAAATTCCATCTTAAAATCTCTCCCCAGTCTTGGAAGCGCGGTAGAGAAATTTTAGGAATCTTTGTCCCTGCTAGCGTTTCCGTATAAAGTGGGGTGACAATTTCCCGATCGCGCACCTTTACCACATACTCCGCTTGTCGATATCGTTCACACACCGCTTCCCACTCATCCAGTACCGTCTTATAATGTGGATTCAGCTTAGCTTCCCACTTAGCGATCACTTCTTGCAATGCCTTAATCACTTCTTCTGTCACTTTATCTTCTAATAATGCTGCTTGCGTCCCCTGTAATTGAAACAGTCTCCGTGCTACTTGCGCTTGTTCTTCCACCTCTTGTCGATAAGAGCGCACCGTATTAGAAATATCACGAAGATAAAAAGTACGCTCTGGTGGAATAATGTGGCTTAGTTCCCTCTGTCCCTCCGACCTTCCCAAGACAGGGCTCCATCCCAGCTGGAAGCGCTCCTCAATCCGAGCTAATAGAGCCATATATAACCGATTAATGCCTTCATCATGGAAACGACTAGCCATCGTTCCATACACGGGAATCTCCTCGTCTGGATCTTCAAAACGTTCGTGATTACGTCGATATTGCTTCTTTACATCGCGTAATGCATCAAGCGAACCCGCCCGGTCAAACTTATTAATGGCAATCATATCAGCATAATCCAACATTTCGATTTTTTCCAATTGAGATGGTGCACCGTACTCTGCCGTCATCACATACATAGACAAGTTACTAATCTCAATAATATCGGCATCCCCTTGCCCAATCCCACTCGTTTCTACCAGAATCAAATCATACTCTGCCGCCTGTAGTACCTTAATTGCATCTCGTGTTGCTAAACTTAACTCTGAGCGATGTCTTCTCGTCGCCAAGCTGCGCATATACACATGAGGATGATGAACCGCATTCATGCGAATCCGATCGCCTAACAACGCACCTCCCGTCTTCTGTTTAGAAGGGTCGATTGAAAGAATGGCCAATTTTTTAGTAGGATAATCTTCGACAAAGCGTAAGATCAGCTCATCAGTGAGTGAGCTTTTCCCAGCTCCCCCTGTCCCTGTAATTCCTACTACAGGAGTATCCGTTCTCTTTTGATCTTCCGTCTCAGCAAAAAAGGGTGGGCATTGTACACGATCTTCAGCCACATATTCAGCTAAGGTAATCCATTTAGCCACATCATGCGGACGTTGATGATGGGGCAGTTCTAATTCCTCCTGCCCAGCTACCGTCGCAAAATCACAGGAGCGTATCATATGGGAGACGATGCCTTCCAAGCCTAATGTACGACCATCTTCAGGTGTAAATACTTTATTTACACCGTACTCCTCTAATTCACGCACTTCGTGCGGAACAATTACGCCCCCTCCTCCTGAAAACACTTGAATATGTGCAGCCCCACGTTCTCGCAACAGATCGATCATGTAACGGAAATACTCCATATGCCCACCTTGATAGGAAGAGACCGCAATTCCTTGAACATCTTCTTGAATTGCAGCACTTACTACCTCATCTACTGAGCGATTATGCCCCATATGAATCACTTCAACTCCTGCAGCCTGCAGGAGACGCCGAAACAAGTTAATAGAAGCGTCATGTCCATCAAACAAACTGGAAGAAGTAAGAAACCGGATCGGATGTTGAGCAGAAACTCTCTCTTTTTTCATCTTTTATTCCCTCCAATATTTATGTCGAGTGGTATATGTGATTTATCCCATTGATCATATAAAAATAAATACTTACACGCCGTTTCATTCATTTATACGCTGAGATTATATTAAAACTATATTAAATGATTATTCTTGTAAACGCTTTCATTTTCGCGGGAAGTAGAACCCGCTACGAATGCGAGTTCTACTTCTTAACATGAGTGTAAACGAAGAGGAATCCATAATTGAGTTACCCATCTATCCTCTTTTCACCTTCATACTCCAGCAATTGTTGTAACCACTTATGTGCCACTCTATGAGGGGCGATCTCGCGCTCCTGTACCTGATCCAAATCTGCCTGAAAGGGAGGTGTCTCTATTTTTTGCGCCAATGCTATCTGAAGCTGGTTACGCATAATCTCTTGCACTTCTCGCTTCAAATGTGCCCGTCGGCGCTCCATTCCTAAACCGCTGGTAAATAGATAATGGCGATGCTGTTTTAACCGCTCCCACAGCGACTCCATCCCTTCCCCACTCGTACTTACGACAGGGGTTATGGAAGGGGTCCAATCCCTCCCATTCATTGCAATATGAATCAATTCCTCTAGCTGAGCAATTAATTTGCCTTTGCCGGGCAAATCTGCTTTGTTAACGATAAAAAGATCTGCAATCTCCATAATACCCGCTTTAAATACTTGAACCGTATCGCCCGCTCCCGGTGTCAAAATAAGCGCGACCGTATCCACCATATGCATAATATCGATCTCTGATTGCCCAACACCGACAGTTTCCACTAAAATCACATCATAGCCTGCCGCATCTAACACTCGTGCCGCTTCTTTAGTGGCACGCGCCAATCCACCTAAACTACCGCGCGTTCCCATACTGCGAATAAATACACCTTCATCCAAAGCATGCCGATTCATACGGATACGGTCGCCCAAGAGGGATCCCCCCGTAAAAGGGCTGGTGGGATCCACCGCTAATACCCCTACCGTTAACCCCGCATGGCGCAAATGCGTAATCAAAGCATCAGCTAGAGAGCTTTTACCCGCTCCTGGTGCCCCAGTAAGACCGATGAGATGAGCATGACCTGTATGAGGAAAGAGGGATTCCATCAGCGGATAGCGACGTGGATCCCCATTTTCTATCCAGGTGATCGCTCGCGCAACTCTACGTGGATCCCTTGCGCGAATCTGTTTCTCCAAATTGATGATTCTCTTCCCCCTTTCACTCCCTTTTCATTAATCTTTTAAGAGGTAACGGGCAATCACTAAGCGCTGAATCTCGTTCGTTCCTTCGTAGATCTGCGTAATCTTAGCATCCCGCATCATCCGCTCAACTGGATAGTCACGCGTATAGCCATAACCACCAAATACTTGTACCGCTTCCGTCGTCACTTCCATAGCAATGTCTCCTGCATACAGCTTTGCCATCGCTGACTCTTTTCCATACGGCAGCCCTTCGCTCTCCAACCATGCTGCCTGATACGTAAGCAGACGTGCAGCTTCTACTTTGGTCGCCATATCAGCCAGCTTAAACTGAATTCCTTGCAGTTGCCCGATCGGCTTGCCAAACTGCTTCCGTTCTTTCGCATACGCTGTCGCTTGATCCAACGCTCCTTGTGCAATTCCTACTGCTTGTGCCGCGATGCCATTACGTCCTCCATCAAGAGTGCTCATCGCAATTTTAAAGCCTTCGCCCTCTTCTCCCAAGCGATTGGCTGCTGGAATCCGACAATCTTCAAAGATAATTTCCAATGTCGGAGAAGAACGAATCCCCAACTTTTTCTCTTTTTTGCCCATTGAAAATCCAGGGGTGCCCTCTTCCACGATAAAAGCCGTAATACCTTTATGCTTTTTATCAGCATCCGTCACTGCAAACACGATATATACTTGCGCTTCTCCCCCATTGGTGATAAAAATTTTGTTGCCGTTTAAGATATAATCATCACCATCACGCACTGCCGTTGTTTTCATCCCCGCAGAATCAGAACCAGATCCTGGTTCCGTTAAACCATATGCACCCATTTTCGTTCCTTCTGCAAGTGGGCGCAAAAATTTCTGTTTCTGCTCTTCGTTGCCGTATTTATAGAGCGGCCAACTAGCGAGCGAGATATGAGCGGATAATGTTACCCCGATGGAAGCACAGACGCGCGATAACTCTTCCACCGCAATCACATAACTAAGAAAATCAGAGCCTACACCACCCACATCTTCCGACCAAGGGATGCCGGTAATACCGAGTGGACCCATCTTTTCAAAGATAGAGCGATCAAAGATCTCTTTTTCATCCCTTTCCGCCGCTGTCGGAGCCACTTCTTTTTCTGCAAAGTCGCGCACCATTTTGCGCATCATCTTATGTTCTTCAGATAATTGAAAGTTCATCTCTTCTAAACTCCTTCTATGATTTTAACTGTTGCGTTCCAATAACCAGTCGTTGGACTTCATTGGTACCTTCATAAATTTGCGTCACTTTGGCATCGCGGAAAAGACGCTCCACTGGGTATTCGCGCGTATAACCATAACCGCCAAAAATTTGGATCGCCTCCGTCGTCACTGCCATCGCTGTATCCGAGGCAAGCATCTTGGCCATCGACGACTCTTGTTTACATGCGTCTCCTCGCCCACGAAGATCAGCCGCCCGGTATACAATCAACTTTGCTGCTTCAATCCTCGTCGCCATATCGGCTAATTTAAATTGGATTGCTTGAATATGGCCAATCGGCTTACCAAACTGTACACGCGACTTTGCATACGCGGTTGCATGCTCCAAAGCACCTTGTGCAATTCCCAAAGCCTGTGCACCGATTCCAATTCTACCACCCGCTAAGTTGGAAAGAGCAATCTCATACCCTTGTCCTTCATCACCTAGGCGATTGGCCACAGGCACTTGTGCTTGTTCAAGAATAAGCTCACATGTATTGGAACCACCTAGGCCCATTTTCTTTTCTTTTTTTCCTATTATTAATCCAGGCGTATCTTTCTCTACGATAAAGGCAGACAATCCCTTACTACCCTGTTCTGCATCTGTAACCGCAAACACGATATACGTATCGGCAGCACCCGCATTCGTAATAAATACTTTGCTACCGTTGAGGAGGTAATGATCACCCGAGCGGATAGCAGTCGTGCGCAAGTGACTCGCATCAGAACCTGCACCAGGTTCCGTTAACGCAAATGCCCCTAAGTACTCACCTCGCGCTAGCTTTGGAATATAATTTTTTTTCTGATCCTCAGTTCCATAGCGCAAGATGGGGTATGTTCCTACCGAAGTATGAACGGATAGGATTACTCCCACAGTAGCACTCACTTTGGAAATCTCTTCGATGGCAAGAATATAGGAGAAAAAGTCAGCTCCTGACCCACCCCATTCTTCCGAAATCGGGATTCCCATCAGACCAATATCCCCCATTTTCTTGATCACTTCATGTGGAAATTGATCTTCTTCATCCATCTCCTGCAAATAAGGTGTGATTTCCGTACGAGCAAAATCACGAACCATCTTTTGCATCATACGCTGTTCTTCCGTCAACCTAAGCTCCATGATTCCTTATCCCTCCTCCACTAAACAGTCTTAATCGTAGACGTAAAACCCGCGCCCACTCTTCTTCCCTAACCAACCTGCTTTTACATACTTACGTAATAGAGGACAAGGGCGGTACTTGGAATCACCAAACCCTTCGTATAGAGTTTCCATAATATAGAGGCAAGTATCCAAGCCAATAAAATCAGCCAACGTGAGCGGACCCATCGGGTGATTCATACCCAACTTCATCACTTGATCGACAGCTTCCGGTGTCGCAACTCCCTCATATACAGTATAAATTGCTTCATTAATCATTGGCATCAACACACGGTTCGATACAAATCCCGGAAAGTCATTTACCTCAACAGGCTCTTTCTGCATTTGCTTTGCCAGCATCTCTACCGTATGGTATACCTCGTCAGTCGTTGCTAGTCCACGAATCACCTCAACCAGTTTCATTACCGGCACCGGGTTCATAAAATGCATTCCGATCACTCTCTCTGGCCGCTTGGTACTAGCAGCAATCTCAGTAATCGGAAGTGAAGATGTATTACTTGCCAAAATCGTATGAGCAGGGCAGATGACATCCAAGTTGCGGAAGATCTCCGTTTTCACTTCCATATTCTCCACAATCGCTTCAATTACAATATCTGCTTCCTGTGCTGCTTCGGTTAAATCAGGAGAAGATGTCAGTCGCTCTAAAGTTGCATCCCGCGCTTCTATATTCATCTTCCCTTTTTCCACCGCTCGCGTTAACCGCTTGTGAATCGCTTCCATCCCTTGTGCCAAAGCTTTCGCATTCATATCATGTAAGGTCACTTCGTATCCTGCTTGCGCTCCCACCTGGGCAATGCCACCACCCATCTGACCTGCGCCAATCACTGTTATTCGTCTGATGCTCATGCTTTCTCCTCCTTATTAAATTTATATGTATGAACCCTCCTCTGTCGATACAGAGGAGGGTAGCCATTAACCGTCAACACGTACGAGTACAGCATCCCCTTGTGCTGCACCACTACAAATAGCAGCAATACCAAGTCCGCCTCCACGACGTTGTAACTCATGAATCAAGGTGAGAATGATCCGTGTTCCACTAGCACCGATGGGATGCCCAAGTGCAACTGCACCACCATTTACATTCACTTTTTCTGCATCCCAACCTGCAATGCGTCCATTTGCGAGTGCGACTGCAGCAAAAGCTTCGTTCACCTCAAACAAATCGATCTCTTCCATCTTCAGCTGATGTTGTTTTAACAACTTTTGTACAGCATGTGCTGGCGTAATAGGGAAGTAACGCGCTTCCATACCTACAGCAGCATGCCCCAGTATACGAGCGATCGGCTTCACTCCCAATTCTAACGCCTTTTCTGCCGAAGAGAGAACAAGAGCAGCTGCCCCATCGTTTACCCCTGGAGCATTACCCGCTGTGATCGAACCATCTTTCAAAAATACTGGCTTCAAGTTAGAGAGTTTGTCCAATGTCGTTCCTCGGCGGGGCGATTCATCGGTATCAATAACCACTTCCCCTTTGCGCGTCTTAATGGTAACGGGGACGATCTCTTCTGCTAACTTTCCTGCTTCAATCGCAGCCAGCGCTCGTTCGTGACTACGAATTGCCCATTCGTCTTGTTCCTCTCGACTTACTTCGTATTCTGCTGCTACGTTGCTACCATGCACCACCATATGCACACCTTCAAATGCACAACGTAGCCCATCATGAATCATTAAGTCGATAAGCTGTCCATCCCCCATGCGCTCACCCCAACGCGCCTGCGGTAAGATATAGGGGGCATTGCTCATGCTCTCCATCCCACCTGCTACCATCACCTGAGATCCACCTGAGCGAATAATCTGATCAGATAACGTTACACTGCGCATACCTGACGCACACACTTTATTTATCGTTTCAGACTGCACATCCCATGGTAATCCACCATGGCGCGCAGCTTGACGAGACGGAACCTGCCCTGCTCCTCCTGCCAACACCATTCCCATAATCGCTTCCTCAACTGCTTCATTTGCTATGTTAGCACGTTTAACCGCTTCTGCAATCGCAATGCCACCCAGTTCTACTGCGGATTTATCTTTTAAGCCACCACCAAATTTACCAAACGGGGTTCGTGCCCCTCCCAAAACGACTGTTTCCTTCATATTGGCACCTCCAGTACTTTCATCTATCCAGTATGTTTGTGTAAACCAATTCTCTCGTCATCCATCTTGTAAACGCCTTCAACTCTAAAGATACCGTGAACTGCACATGATGGCAACCAGAACATTCAGAGAGTCGCTCGAAATAGGCACTCCTCAACCTTGTCAATGCACTAACAGAAGCTTCCTTGAGTCAAGCTCATGATTTTTCGCTCGGCCCCATTTAACCCCAAACCTAATCAATATCCCTTAATGCTCTAGTAACCCTACCTCTTCAAATTTATCAAGCTGGCGATACATAGGCGAAATCCAAACGATCACTCCCGCAAACGCAAGTGAGGTTCCTATGGTCGTAAAAAGCGCTGGAATACCAACCAATTCACCCATAACACCGCCCAATACTGCCCCTACGGGAAATCCTAATCGAGAGAGCAACATCCGCAGAGTAAATACGCGTCCCCGCAAATGTGCCGGGACATATTGCTGATACAGAGTAGTATTTCTGATGACAAACTGTGCAGCCGTCAATCCCACACAGACTTCGATCATGAATGCAAGCGGGAAAAAGCGCACCCAACCCAAACAAGCCATTAACACCGCTTGCAATAGTAGTGAAACAATCATGGCATCACGCAAGCGCCCACTACCTTTCTGCAGTCCTAAAATCAGTGCCCCTAACGCAAATCCCAGTGGAAAACCAACACTATAAATCCCTACCTCTACCGGACCTCCTCCCAAAAATTCCGTTACATACGGTACAATCATCGGTAAAAACGCACCCGCACAAAAGTTAACCCACATCATTAACAAGCCCATCCACAAAAAAGCGGGATACTGACAAAAAAACAATGTCCCTTCACGTACTTCTTTCACCCATGATGCCACTCCAGTAGAGGCTTCTTCCTTCTTTTCTACAGGAAGTCTTCCCAACACGAGGCCAGATAGAAACAAGAGTAGCACCAACACCCACAGAAGAGAACTAGCTCCCACCTCCATGATTGCCCACCCAGCAACGACCGGACCAAACCACATTGTAAAATTGGTCACTCCCTCTAACAGAGAGTTCGCTTTTACTAATTGCTCTTTCGCTACCACCCTACTAACATATGACATGCTTGCTGGACGAAACAAGGGTTCCATCATGCCCGAAACGATTGCTGCCATATACAAGTGAATACTATGTAACTCCCCCATATAAAGCATGGTAGCAGGCACCAGAAATGCACCTGCCCGAATCCATTGACATGCGATCATCACTTTTCGTAAATCCCAGCGATCTAAATAAGGACCTGAAAATATCTGAATGATGATGCCAGGGAGCATAAAGTAAAGCCACAAACTACCCATCGCTATCTTAGACCCTGTCAATTCATAGAGAAGCCAAGACTGAATAAAGGTACTAAAGGTTCCACCCAAACCGGATAATGCTTGCCCCGATAAAAGAAACACAAACAAACTACTCTTTAACAAGGATTTCATGCTCGTATACATCCCCAATCGTTCTTATCGTTCACCTTCACAGCATAGAAAAGCTGTTGTGATTGCAAACGACTTCTCACCATTCTCCTTCTTCATATACAGCTATATATCCTATGCATGTTCAGATACAGGGTCATCCGTACACAAGCTCCTGGTAGGCTGTTGTGCCGATGAAGTAAGGAAACGTTTGGTCGCCCAAAACACAGATCACAAATCAACTAGTTATAGAAATACAGGCACTGGAGCCAGCAAATATTATAAAGACCACAAAAGCTAGACAAAAGAAAATGCACGAGAGCAAGCCGAGCAGTCCAAAAAGATTGTCGATCTATGGAGGTAAGGGAAACGACTTCTCTCACTACTGAACAGTATGAGGTTCAAAGGAGAACAAAAAAAGCTTGAAAGTGTATGTAAAGTGTACCCTATAGAGTAGACACCAAAAAAAGTCTATCCTATGGGGTGCTTTTCTGTACAATAAAGAGAAAACGAAGACTGGAGATTATCAAATGAATAAGAAACTATTCTCTGAGAAGGAACAACGAATTTTACTAAAAAACCCCTATGTACAATCTATCAGTTTGAAGGCGATTACCTATACGGAAGAATTTAAGCAACTCTTTATCGGGGAATATGGGAAAGGGAAATTACCTAGAGAAATCTTTACACAGTGTGGCTTCGATATCCATCTGGTCGGAATCCAAAGGGTAGAATCGTGCGCCAAGAGATGGCTTGGTGCTTATAAGAAAAAGGGGGTATTGGGCTTACAGGATGGGAGAAAAAATCATTCTGGAAGAGCACGTACGAGAAGTCTTTCTCTCGAAGAAAAATATGCGAGGTTAGAAGCTCAAAACACCTTATTAAAGGCAGAAAATGAATTGCTAAAAAAGATGAAAATGATGGAAAGGAGGGCGAAACGAAGTCGTTAAAATCGCTAGTTGAACAAAAGTATCTTCTGAGATTCTAACCTATCATGTTTCTGATCGCATCACATTAGATATCGCAACGGTTACTCTGACAAAACTAAAAGAGAATAAAAAAGTGAAAATGGCAGAAGGGGCGTTTATTCATTCTGATCAAGGAGTTCATT